>JAJZCJ010000026.1 GCA_021846145.1 Bacillota bacterium | reverse complement strand
ACATCTTCTACTCCCACCGATAAGCGCACCATGCCGTCAGTCAATCCCATTTTCAAACGTTCATCTCGCGGGACTTGCGAGTGAGTCATGGAAGCAGGGTGTTGAATTAGTGAATGAATATCTCCTAAACTGACTGCCCGTTTGATTAAGGTAAGTTGGTTCATCAGTTTTCTTCCGGCTTCAATGCCACCTTTTAGCTCAAAAGAGATCATGGCACCAGGATGGCGCATTTGTTTTTTCATGATTTCTTCATCCTTTGGGTTCATGCCGGGAAAATATACTCTATCTACTGCAGGATGGTCATTCAAAAATGCAACTAGTACTTGTGCGCTTTTGACCTGTTGATTCATTCGTAATACAAGCGTGCGCATGCCTCGAAGCAATAGCCACGCGTCAAAAGGAGCCATCACCGCACCAATGTCTTTGAGGGTGGTCATGCGGATGGATTGGATGAGTTCTGACTTTCCGACCGCGACTCCTGCAATCACATCGCCATGACCACCTAAGTACTTGGTGGCTGAATGCACCACGACATCTGCCCCGTGCAAAATCGGTTGCTGCAAGTAAGGGCTCATGAACGTATTATCGACAATGACAGGCAGGCCGTGTTTATGGGCCACTTTTGCCACTTTTTCGATATCGACTAACGTTAAAGAAGGATTGACTGGCGTTTCCAAATAGACAGCTTTGGTATTGGGGGCGATGGCAGCTTCGATTTCCTGTTCAGTACTAAGCATGGAGAAGCTGTGATTAATTTGAAAACGGTCGCTCAGCAATTCCAGTAAACTGAAGGTGGAACCGTAGAGGCCATTGGAACAAAGTAAATGATCCCCTGTTTTTAGAAGATTCATGAGCACAGCAGAAATTGCTCCCATTCCGCTGCCAAAGGCGATCCCGTCCTCTGCCCCTTCCAGTGTGGCCACTGCTGTTTCAAAAAGTCGCACGGTGGGGTTGGATAAACGGGTGTAGATATACCCCGGTTCTTCACCAGCAAAACGCTTCGCGCCAATTTCTGCACTAGGAAAAGTAAAGGTTGACGTTTGCACAAGTGGGGGGGTCAAGCTGTCATAAGCGTTGTGTTCGGTGGTGACCTTAGCGAGCAAAGTGTTCCAATGAATTTCGTCGATCATGAATTAGCCTCCTACATGAATGTAAGCGCAGATCAAGGCGCAAGCCTATTATAAATCTCAGCGATCAAAATAAACAATTTCTGCTTTAGTTGAACCATTTGCACAATCAGAAGTTGACCTTTCTGTTCCTTTTAACGTACCATGAAAGTGAAATCATATTTTTGAGCGATCAGTTCTAGGGGGTTAATATGAATGAAACATGTTCAAGTGATTGTGAAACACCAGATACATCCAGAAGAGTGGGAAGCGTGTGTATCGTGCGCTGTTTCCTGCCAATCAGCCTGTAAGACATCGGCCACTGTTGGTAGTTCAGTGTGCCAGAACCGAGGATCTGGCGAAAACAAAACGCGCAAACCAATTCTTTCGACGAGGCGTGCATGATTCAACATGCTGTCCATGCTTTTACATACCAAGACGTCAACATTGTATACGATGGATTGTCTAAAACGCTGATCACTGTTGATCAAGCTGGTTTGGAAGTGGCGAAGCGTTATGCGGAGCAGGAACTGCCTGACATTATTGCCGCATTGGGTGAACTTTTTACTGAACAAGAGGTGCGTGACGCCCACGCAGAGATTGATTCGCTAGTGGCGGACGGGGTTTTATTTTGCGATGAGGAACGTTTCGTGCTCAGTCATGACACACATATGCCGACGCTAAAACTCAGCGGCATCTGCCTGCATGTGGCGCATGATTGCAATATGCGCTGTTCTTATTGTTTTGCTGGTTCTGGATTATATGGCGGTAGGCCAGCGATGATGGAAGCACAAACTGCACGGATGGCGCTGGATTATTTGTTTCGTCATGCAGGCGCGTCTGCCCATGTGTATGTGGATTTTTTTGGTGGGGAGCCGACGCTGAACATGGCGGTGGTGGAGGATGCTGTCGCGTATGGGAATCAACTCGCGGCCACTACGGGGCGATCGGTTACTTGGAGTATGACCACCAATGGACTGGCGTTGGAAACGGACATGGTTAACTTTTTTAATACACACAACGTCAATGTTATCGTCAGTATGGATGGTCGCGAGCAGGTGCACGATGCTATGCGTCCTAGTCGTCAAGGCCATGGGACTTATCATGAAGTGCAAAAGAATGCGCAAAGTCTGTTTGCATCGCGGGCGATAGGGCAAACCAATCGTTACGGCGCGGGCGTCTATACCTATGTTCGTGGTACTTTTTCGCAAAATAATATTGATTTTGCGGAGGATGTGGTGCATCTATACAGGCAGGGATTTCGGCACATTGCAATGGAGCCTGTGGTCAGTGAAGCGAACCTCCCATGGACGTTGGCTCCTGACCATGTGGAACAACTCAAGGATCAATATGACCGCGTAGTGGAATTGGTCCTTGAGTCGCGAAAGCAAGGCGACCCACTGCTTTTTCACCACTTTGAGCTTGATCTGGATGACGGATCTTGCCTTGGAAAACGCGCCAGCGGATGTGGTGCCGGTGTGAGTTACCTTGCTGTTTCGCCAGAAGGTGACGTGTTTCCGTGTCATCAATTTGTCGGCAACCCCTCGTTTCAAATGGGTAGTGTGTGGACAGATGCGCTAGAACCATCCCTTATCAGTGATTTTACCGAGGCCAATCAGGGGGGCAAGGACGCATGTCGCACATGTTTTGCCCGTTATCACTGTGGTGGTGGATGTCACGCTAATCACTGGCTCTTAAATCACGACCTGCTCGATCCTGATCCACTTTCCTGTGAGCTCATTCGCAAGCGTTTGGAGTGCGCACTGTTTTTGGCCGTCACTGAAGTGGCGACAGATCAGGACGTTGCTGTTTCAAGCGTGGGACAATACTAAGGCGGTCTGTGCCCCTTTGCAAATGATCGTATCCATACTAGCTAGTGTGGGTTCTGACAGCGGGAAATCACTGCGATACTGGGCACCACGACTTTCTTGCCGAGTCAGTGCCGACTGCAGGATCAGTTTAGCCACCAAAAGGGCAAACGACTGAGGATGGGTTTGGTGTAGCTTGTCCAGTTTCTTCATGCCTGTGACAAGGCCGTTGTGGTGTCTCACGATGCCTGCGTATTCCCACATGATGTGTTGGATGGTTTGCAGGAGGACGGGCTGATCAGGCGCTAATTTTTGCGTGCTGATCAGATTAGTGGTGGTGATCGGGGTGGCTCCGATGCGCTCTGGATTTTCGCGCAAATGTTTAGTTAGTGCAAAAGCCATGGCGATGCATTCGAGCAATGAATTACTGGCTAAGCGATTGGCCCCATGGAGTCCCGTGCTGGCCGTTTCGCCAATCGCGTAGAGGCCAGGAATGTTCGTTTCTCCAGCAGTCGAGGTCACAATTCCACCCATCAGAAAATGAGCGGCAGGCGCAACGGGAATCGGTTGCGTGGAGGGGTCAATGTGATGAGACAAGCAGCGTTTGTGAATGGTCGGGAAGTGTTTTTTGAAGTCGCGAATATCGCGGCAGTCAAGGAAGATTTTCTCGCCGCTTTGCGAGTGCGCATAGATGGTGCGGGCTACTACGTCGCGCGGGGCAAGATCGCGCAACGGGTGTTCTGCCATGATCGTCTCATTGGCTGAATTGATCAATCGCCCGCCTGCGCCGCGTACCGCTTCGGAGATCAGGAAGCGAAATGTGTGATCCATATCAAGGGCGGTGGGGTGGAACTGGATGAATTCCAAGTTTCTGATTTTTGCCCCCGCGCTGTAGGCTAACGCGATTCCGTCACCGATGGCTCCTAATGGATTGGTGGTGCGCGCATACAGTTGTCCAACGCCCCCAGTAGCAAGTATGACCCCTTTGCGCCCGTAGTAGATGGTCTCTGTGTGCGGTGGCAGATCACTAAGCGTGACGACTCCCACCACTCTCCCGTTCGTCGTTTGCAACAGGGAGATGGCTCGCTCATGAGTGGCTCGTCGAACCTTGGTGGCAGTCGTCAATTGCGCAGTGAGGGCGTTCATGATCTGTTTGCCAGTGGTGTCCCCGCCCGCGTGCAGGATTCTGTGACGACTGTGCGCACCTTCCATGCCAAGATCTAGCTGCCCGCGTTGATCCCGATCAAAATGCACTCCCATATCCATCAACCAGCGAATGAGCGTGGGGGCACTTTGTGTCGTGGTTTTTACGACTTCAGGGTTGCACATACCGTTGCCAGCCATTTCTGTATCCTCTGCGTGCAACATTGGAGAATCCGTGTCCTCAATGGCCGCGGCAATGCCACCTTGAGCTGCGTGTGAATTGCTTTTGGCCGGCGGTTCTTTGGAAATCAACACCACTTCCCCTAATTCGCGCAACAAAAAGGCGGCAGTACTCCCTGCTAACCCGCTTCCTATGACAATAAAATCAGCATGTATTGCATTCATGGCGATACGCAACCTCCCAGAATTCAGTTGGTGAAGGAAATGTCCAAACCGACATCTCTACTCACTGCAGAATGTGTCAGCGCGCCCATGGAAATGAAGTCGACGCCGGTATTGGCCACCTCTGGCAGTCGTTCGAGTGTCATATTTCCGGAAGCCTCAAGTGGTATTTGTCCATTGATGATCAACACGGCCTGACGCATCGTAGAAATATCCATGTTATCAAGCAAAATCATGTCGACCTGTGCGGCTGCGGCTTCTCGCAACTGCTCAAGCGTTTCCACTTCCACCTCGATTTTGCGGGCGGGACCGGCCAGCGTTTGTGTCTTGCGAACGGCTGCGGCAATGCCATCGCTAAGGGCAATGTGGTTATCCTTGATCAGCACCATGTCAAATAGTCCGAATCGGTGATTGAATCCCCCGCCCATGCGAACAGCGTATTTTTCCAGCGTTCGCCATCCAGGGGTGGTTTTTCGTGTGTCGAGTAGCTTGGCATTAGTGCCTGCAAGCTGCGCCACCGCATCTCGTGTGAGTGTGGCAATTCCTGATAAACGACCCAAAAAATTGAGCGCGGTGCGTTCGCCAGTTAAAATCGACCTTGCCGACCCACTCAGTTTGCATACGGCCGTGGCGGCACTTATATCCGCACCTTCTGTCACTAGACGAGTCACGGTGACGCTAGGATCAAGGGTGGCAAAAACGGCCTCTATCAATGATAGGCCGACTATTCTGGAGGGTTGTTTAACCAGCACCAATGCCTCCGCCGTTAACTCCCGATCAATGAGAAACTCTGTTGTACAATCCCCATAGCCAATGTCTTCGTCCAAGGCTAGGTGGATTAGCGATTTGGTTGCAGCTGTGATCACAGACCGATACCCCCATATGAAAGCTAAAAATAAATTAAACACAAGCAAAAGTCTTGACACATAAAACCAACCTCGATACATTGAATAGTATATAGGTGTATATACACTAGTATATATTTTTTTGTGCGCCTGTCGAGTTTGCTACATGAGGGGATCAAGATATGACTAACGCCAGTATGGATAGGGAAATGGTGCAGGAGATTCAGCATTGGAAAGAACAACGCAATGCGGTGATCCTCGCCCACAATTATCAATTGCCAGAGATACAGGATATTGCGGATGTGGTCGGCGATTCTTTGACGCTCGCCAGAGAAGCGAGTAAGGCACAGGCAGATACCATTGTTTTATGTGGCGTACACTTTATGGCAGAAACGGCCGTGATTTTAAATCCCACCAAAATGGTGTTGCTCCCTGATCAAGAAGCAGGGTGTTCGCTTGCTGACTCTATCACAATTCAACAACTGCGGGAATGGAAGCAAGAATACCCTCAGGCTGTGGTGGTTTCCTACGTGAATACCCCTGCTGAAATCAAGGCTGAAAGTGACTATTGTTGCACCTCGTCTAATGCAGTAGCGGTCGTTCAGGCGATTCCTGACGATCAAGAAATTCTGTTCTTGCCTGACTTTTTTTTAGGGTCGTATGTGAAAAAAATGACACACAGAGATAACCTTCACATTTGGATGGGGGAGTGTCATGTGCATGCTGGGATTACTCCTTATCAGTTTGGAAATGTGATGGAACAGCACCCAGAGGCCGAATTGTTAGTTCATCCAGAGTGCGGTTGTTCCACTTCTAACCTCTATATGTTCGCAGATGGGACACTGCCTGTGCAGCGAACGCGCATCCTGTCTACAGGTGGTATGCTCAAGCATGCGCAAAATTCATCGGCAGAAGAATTTATCGTGGCGACGGAGGTGGGCATTCTTTATCAGTTGGAGCAGCAAAATCAGGGGAAGCGTTTTTTGCCAGCCAATCCTGAGGCCATTTGTCCATTTATGAAGAAAATCACGCTTAGTAAGGTGTTACGTGCGTTGCGTGATCAGCAGTTCGTGATTACAGTTGAGGATGAAATTTCCAAGCGGGCAAAGGTGGCTATTGACCGGATGATCGCGATTGGCAACTGAGGCGCATTCAGGAAACTTGCCGTATCATTGTACGATAGCTGATGAAATTTAAAATAATACTTGACGGGAATTCATGATCTGTGATAATTTACACACATAACCGAATAGCACTTACATCTCTTATCGAGAGTGGCGGAGGGACTGGCCCGATGAAGCCCGGCAACCGACAGCGCAATTGGCTGTAGTGGTGCCAATTCCAGCAGGTGAAAACCTGAAAGATGAGAGGGAATGTCTGGCATTTTAGGCCGCTTCCCTCGAAGTGGTTTTTTTGTTTTTATCAAACTATTATCCCAGAGGGGGAACGACCATAATGACTCACCAATGGAATTTCGAAACACGCGCAATTCACGCAGGACAATCACCTGATCCGACTACAGGATCTAGGGCTGTGCCCATTTACCAAACCTCATCTTATGTGTTCCGTGATACGGAACATGCAGCCAACTTATTTGCGCTCAAAGAATCTGGCAACATTTATACGCGTATCATGAACCCGACTACCGATGTGTTTGAAGCGCGCATCGCAGACTTAGAAGGCGGCGTGGGTGCGCTGGCCGTATCATCCGGTCAAGCAGCAATCACTTTTTCTCTGCTTAACATTGCGGCTGCAGGAGACGAAGTAATCTCCTCCACCAATTTGTATGGCGGTACTTATAATTTGTTCGCCGTTACGCTCAAGCGGCTCGGAATAGATGTTAAATTCGTGAAACCAAGTGACTTTGCTGGCATTGAAGCTGCTTTTTCAGAACGCACCAAAGCATTATATGTCGAGACCATTGGCAATCCCAGTGTGGATGTGGCGGATCTCGAAAAACTGGCAGCACTCGCACATCGTCATGGCGTACCGTTGATTGTGGATAATACGTTTGCCACCCCCTACTTGTGCAGACCGATTGAGTTTGGCGCAGATATCGTGGTTCATTCTGCCACCAAGTTCATTGGTGGGCATGGTACCTCGATTGGCGGCGTCATTGTGGATAGTGGGAAATTTGATTGGGACAATGGCAAATTTCCTGGATTATCGGAGCCAGATGAAAGTTATCACGGTATATCCTACGTGCGCGATGTGGGAGCTGCTGCCTACATTATAAAAGCAAGAGTACAGTTGTTGCGGGATCTTGGATCAGCGTTATCGCCTTTTAATAGTTTCTTGTTTTTACAGGGATTAGAAACTCTACACCTGCGCGTTGCTCGGCACAGTGAAAATGGTCTTGCAATTGCCAAATTTCTTGAGGCTCACCCGAATGTGGCGTGGGTTAACTATCCGGGATTAGAGACAAGCCCGTATTACGAATTGGCACAACAATACCTGCCAAAAGGGCAAGGCGCGATTCTTACTTTTGGCATAAAGGGTGGCGTGAAAGAGGGCGCACGCTTTATTGATTCATTGAAATTATTCTCCCACCTCGCCAATGTGGGGGATGCCAAGTCGCTGGTCATTCATCCGGCGAGTACCACGCATCAGCAATTAACTGGTGAGGAACAACAGGCGACTGGTGTGCTCCCTGACTTGGTTCGGTTGTCGATTGGCATAGAAAGTGCGGAGGATTTGATTGCCGATCTGGATCAGGCGTTGAAAGTGGCGGTGCAATAAAAAAACGGGCCACCAGTGTGACCCGCAGCAAGGTTCAGGATGAGGCCATCGTTGCTTCATCCTGTTTTCTTTTTTTATCCATGCGAGCAAGCAGGGGTAACAACGCTAACGCGATAACGATAACGGGTATGCTTGTCCACTGTGCGGCATCCCAGTGAAATAAAAACCGCGGACTATCGCCACGCAGTATCTCCAGTAGAAATCGTTCCAAGTTATACAAGATCATTTCGATGAGAAACAGCCATCCGCGGGGAATTCGCCACTGTTTAATAATTAAAAGCAACGCAAAAATGATAACATCCCCTTGCCCCTCCCACACTTCTGCAGGCCACAACGGCTTATTGCCATAAGTGGCGTATGCGAGTGTATCTTGGGGATACAAAAGGCCAAAGTGGCCGCCTGTCGGCGAACCAAAAGCATCACCGTTCATCAGGTTGGCATCACGACCGATGCTTTGTCCGAGGATGAGTCCAGGTGCCATGAGATCCGCTAATTCCCAAAAACTGAGGTGCTTGATGCGAACATAGATGATCCCAGCGATCAGGCTACCTACGATACCCCCTTGTATGGATAAGCCGCCGTTCCAGATGGCAATGATTTGACCAGGGTGCACACTGTAGTATTGCCAATCAAAAAAGAACACCTGCCAAAAGCGCGAACCAATGAGCCCACCGATGAACAGAATGGGTGCCAAGTTCAACAGATGATCGACGAGATGGCGCTTCCCCTCTACTTTAGCTAAAAACACACTTACCCCGATGCCTAACAAAAAAGCGAGCAAAAACAGCGTGCTGTAGGCACGCACTGGAAATGAGCCAATAAAAAACCAATACTGATGCATTATTTTCCTCCCTGATTCAGTTCGTTGTGACCATTGTACCAAATTTGCACAGTTGAAGCCTGAGGGGAATCCGACTTTAGTCTGATGTAAAGAAACGCCAGATGCGATATAAATAGCGTAAGAAGACAGGGGTGAGCGAGCGTGAAACGTACTTTTGCTGTGGCTATTGCCGTGTTGGGTGTGTTGCTGTTGCTACAGGCTATCGGGTTATCGTCTCATTCGGTATCTCGAATAATTTCTATTTATTGGCCTAGTTTGTTTGTAATTTGGGGACTTGAGGAATTTTTTAGTCATTTGCTGCGCGGACAAAAAAGGGTGTTCTGGCCAACTTTGTTGACTTTTTTCGGAGTAGTGATGCTCTTGCAAAGGTTGCATGTTCCTGGACTGATCCTGATTAACCCATGGCTCTTGTTCCTTGCCTTGATCCTAATCTACATCGGGGGTTCATCTTTGTTAGGAATCTCCACAGTGCGGATTGTGGTGAATTCCAACAAGCGGCGATGGAAGAATTACCTAAAAAAAAACGTGAATGATGACTGGGTTAAAAAGATAGGTGATTATCGTTATGGGGATGAACCTTGGAAATTAGAGCCCTTATTCTTAACTCAGTTGGCGGGTACGGTGCGGATCAACTTAGGGACGGCAATTATTCCTGATGGTGTAACGCCAATTGAGATCAATGGTGGGGCTGGGGAAGTGCGAATTGCCGTTCCCGAAGGGCTTGCTGTCAGCATTAAAGTGACGTTATTTGCAGGGGAAATTCGTGTGTTTGAACGCAAATCAGAAGGTGTCTCGCTTCCTGAATTTACTTATGTGTCTCCTGATTACTACGAAGCGTACAAAAAAGTAGATATTTCCATTCATTTAAAGGCTGGGGAAGTTCGAATTAAAAGGGTGATTTGATGAGCGGCCAAAATATGGCATCTAGATTTATTCGCATACCACTTCGTGTGGCGTGGATCAGCACAGGTATTGCAGCACTATTTGCCACCCTGTTAGTTGTTCATCAAAACCTTTGGATAATGGGAACTTGGCTTGCGCATATAACGAGTATTCCTATGCAAAATGCCGTGATTCTAATTGGATTAGCCGCAATGGTATTATCTGCTTTTATTGCTGGCATTGCCGCGGTGATCATCAGTTTTCAAGAAACAAAGGAAATGCGGTCCACCCTTTCGATGGTGGCGGAGGCCAGTGCACTTTATGCAGCGGGTAAATTAAGCTATCGGATGGATGTGTCGGGTACGGATGACTTGTCGATGATTGCCCAAAACTTAAATTCGATGGCAGAAAGGCTGCATGATCAGGTCTCAGTATTGCAAGAAGCGGCTCGCCATCATGTTGAAGTGCAAAAAAGTGGGGAAGCCGCCGCAGTCCTGCGTGAACGAGAACGGGTGCGCAGAGAATTACACGATCGTGTTAGCCAAGAACTGTTTGGCTTATCTATGTTGAGCACGACGGCATCAAGAGTCAGTGATAAAAACCCTGACCAAGCGTTGCAAATATTGCCAGAGATTGAGCAATTGGCAAAACATGCGCAGCGAGCAATGAGAGCGTTGCTATTAGAACTTCGGCCACTTGAACTTCATTCGCGTCAACTGATTCCTGCATTGCAGGACTTGGCAACGGAAATGGCCTCCCGTACCGGCATCGACATTGAATTTCGTGTGTTTTCAGAAGATGATCAACTGCAAATGATCGATTCTGCCATCGAGGATGCCCTTTTTTTAATCGCGCAGGAAACAATGGTCAATGCACTTAAACATGCTGAACCACGGGCAGTGACAATAGATCTGAATGTGGAGCATGCGCGCGTGGTGTTACGTGTAGTGGACGATGGCAAGGGATTCGCGTCGACGGAAGGCAAATGGACTTCTCTGGGTCTGCGTTCCATTCAGGAGCGGGCGCAAGGTCTTGGAGGAAGTGTATATATCAAGAGTGAACTTGGTAAAGGTACAGAAATCCTATGTATCATTCCGCGTGTTGTTTAAGGGGGGGGCTTGATGGACGCGATAAGAATTCTGATTGTGGATGACCACCATGTGGTTCGTAAAGGATTGCGCATGGTACTTGAACTTGAAGCGGATTTTGAGATTATTGCCGAGGCGTCAGAAGGTAACGAAGCACTGAAACAGTATGAGTTGCAACATCCAGATATTGTGCTTCTGGATTTGCAGATGGAGCCGATGGATGGCATTTCCACTTTAAAAGAGATCAAAAGGGTTGATCCAGAGGCAAAGGTTATCGTGCTCACCAGTTATATTGATTCTACTCACGCATTACCTGCAATAGAGGCAGGAGCGAGTGGTTATTTATTAAAAACAGCTGATCCTGATGAAATTATAAGTGCGATTCGCAAAGCAATGATCGGAAAGGGGACGTTTGATCAAGTAGCAGTTCAGGCAATGGCAAAAGGCATGCAAAACCGTGCGAAATTTGCAGAATTAACTGATCGAGAAAAAGAGGTCTTGCACCTGATCAGCCAAGGAAAGTCGAATCAGGAGATCGCAGAAGAACTTTTCATCGGAATCAAGACGGTCAAAACTCATGTGAGCAACATATTTTCCAAACTTGGCGTGGAAGATCGTACGCAGGCGGCAGTGTATGCACTAAGGGATTTGTTTAGGGATGACTTGGTATAAGAGGTATTCAAGGTTGTGAAATTTGTACGTAGTAGTATAATGAACATATGAACATGCGTTGAAATGTATGTGAAAATTCACTCAAGGAGGAATTAAGATGGCAGAAACACAATACTCTGCTGGACTAGAGGATGTGGTAGCCGCCACTTCCGAGATTTGTTTTATTGATGGTGAAGAAGGCCGATTGGTTTATCGCGGGTATGATATCCATGATTTGATAAGTGGAGGATGTACTTTTGAAGAAGTGATCTATCTGCTTTGGAATGGGGAATTACCTACTCAGGTACAATTAAATGAGTTTGTCTCATCGCTTCGTGCTGAGCGAGCGCTCAATCCGAAGGTGTTAAATGCGTTGAAAGATCTTCCTGCAGCAGGAAATGCCATGGAAATGTTACGGACAATGGTGTCAGTAGCAGGTTTGTATGATGCGGAAGATACAGATAATTCATATGAAGCTAGTGTTCGTAAGGCCACGCGCCTTGTCTCGCAACTTCCCACCATGGTGGCCGCGATTGAACGCTTTAAAAATGGGCAGGAAGCAATTGCTCCACACGCCACATTGAATCTTGCCGGTAATTTTATTTATATGTTGACTGGAAATGAACCAGATGATGTGACTAATAGGTCGTTTGAAATTGCACTTATTCTACATGCTGACCATGAGTTAAACGCTTCCACGTTCTCAGCACGTGTCACGGCGGGCACACTTTCGGATATTTATTCTGCGATCACGTCTGCAGTTGGTACGCTTAAAGGTCCACTTCACGGTGGTGCTAATGAACAAGTAATGCTCATGATCAAAGAAATAGGTTCCTTAGGCAATGCGGAAACTTGGATTCGCAACGCACTGGCAAATAAGCACAAAATTATGGGCTTCGGTCACCGCGTATACCACACCGAGGATCCTAGAGCCACGCACCTGCGCAAAATGTCTAAAGAAATGGGAGAGCGCAATGGCAATACTACATATTACGAAATCTCCCAAGTGGTTGAAAAAGTGGTCAAGGAATTGAAGGATCTCAATCCCAATGTGGATTTTTATTCCGCATCTACGTATTACATGATGGGATTTCCAATCCATCTGTTTACACCGATTTTTGCAATTAGCAGAATCTCTGGCTGGACAGCGCATGTGCTTGAGCAATATCGCAATAACCGCTTAATTCGTCCGCGTGCGGAGTATTTGGGAATTAAACGCCGTGCTTACGTGCCTATTGCGAATCGTTAGGTAAATCTTACAAGAGTATACTCCTTCGCTTCGGGAATGATAGTAGTACGAAGGAGGTGGTAAGCGTGGCGCAAGGACAAAAAACCAACACGCTTTTAGTGAAGAGTGCAAGTCGCGCTCTTGATCAGTTGAAGTACGAGGTTGCAGGAGAACTAGGTATTCAAACCCCACAAGATGGCTATTGGGGAACCATGACTACTCGTGATACTGGCGCTATTGGAGGCCATATCACCCGGAAATTAGTAGCTCTTGCAGAGCAGCAATTAGCTGGTCATCAATAATTGGCTTAGATAGTAAGAAGGGCTGCCCCAGAACACACTGGGCAGCCCAATTTTTTTTTGTTAGTGAACTCTTGATTGTTCTGAAATTCCGCTTAATGCATCACCAGCCTCATCGACATGTACACTCATCACTGCTAGATCGCCAAGTACACAAATGCCTACGAGAGTACCGTTTTTTACAACTGGTAAACGGCGAACTTGTTCGGAGGCCATTAAATCTGCTGCCTCGTGTGCATCGGTTTCAGGTGTGACGGTAACTGGGTTTTTTGTCATGCAATCTTGTGCTTGGGTTTTATTTGGATCTAATCCTAGTGCAATGCAACGAACGATCACGTCGCGATCGGTGATCAAGCCCACCAATTGGTTGTTATCTACCACTGGGAGTGACCCTATGTCGTTGTTTTTCATGTGTTTAGCCACTTCCATGATAGGGGTGGAAGGTGTGCAAGTGATTACATCCGTGGTCATTAGTTCTTTGATTTTCATAATATTCCTCCTTTTACTAAGTGAAGTACTCGGTTAGTTTGTGCCTTCTTTCTTTAATTTAGCCGTTAAAAATACCCAAAATTCATTTAATAACCCATAAAAGGCCCACAACCCTGTCAACAAATGCAGCGCATTATCAATTGGAAGTGGTGCTGGCATAAATAACCCAGGTTGTACGGTGCCCACTAGACCCCAAAGTGAAAGTATGATGCCCATTGAGAGGGTGTATACCATTAAGCCTCTTTTCGAGGCTTTGTGAGCGGTTGTAAGCCCTGTTAATCCAATCATTAAGTAAAGTAATGTCGTTAAAACCGGAAGCGTTAAAATGTAAAAAATGTGTCGTTCAAATAAGCCTGCTACAGCAAGTAACAAATAAATCCAACCAGTTAATCGTGCATAATGAACATTTGCCACCATTATCATCACCGTCCACTTTTTATCGAATGTATGGGACAAACGAAGCACATATGCCTAAAGAATTGCGGGTAGATTACTTAATGGAGGGGTGATCATGGTTGAAAAAAATGCGCCTTGGCAAAAGGCTTCGAAAATCGATCCTTGGTCTCGGGAAACAGATCCCAGTTCCTTTGCAGGGGATGAAAGGGTAGATGCAGATCAAGAACAGGCTGTCACAGCTTCTGATATAGAAGCGAGGGTCAATCGTCCTGTCGGGGAGAGGTTCATGCATCCCCAACATGATGTGGAAAGCTGAAAAATACAGGCGGAATGATCTCAGTTCCGCCTGTATTTGTTTTGTGCGTTATTTAACAGCGCGTTTAGGATAGATAATTATTTGCGGATTTCTTTCCCATCTTTTTAAAAGCGGGTAAGGGTCAAATGCCCATTCTTTGGTTCCTGTATCGCGATATACACCAAAGTGCAAATGCGGAGGAAACTTCCCTGAAGTGCCAGGCCTGCCATATCCGCTGCTACCAACGTAGCCAATTACCTGTCCTGGTTGTACAATCGTCCCTTGCTTGATGGCCTTAGCGTATGAAGACATATGAGCGTAATAGTAATAATAATTATCTGCTGATCGAATGCCGATGCGCCAGCCCCCTAGACGGTTCCAACCGATAAGTTCCACATATCCGTAACAGACACTAAGTACTGGCGTTCCATAACCGGCAAATATGTCAGTTCCTTCGTGCATTCGTCTTCCGCCGTAACTGCGACCTTGTCCCCAAGAATCGTTGTAGGCCACGCTAAGTCGTTTTGCTAAAGGAAATACACGATCAGTAAGCTTGCCTGAATTAAATTTTTTGTACACGTTCGCAAGTGCCATAATGCGATCTACCACAGTTTCGTGTTGAAAATGCTCCCATAACACTTCGGAAGTATCTAATTGATTCACGCCGCCGCGGGACAGCCAACTAGCCAGCGTCGTTACGCGATCATATGGATCATCTTGGGAAGCTTTCCCGTCCCCATCGCCGTCTTTACCATAGCCTTTGAAAAAGCTAATTCGTATGGCATCCGTATCGTTCGCTACCGGATTGCCCAATCCTTGCCATAGCCATGGTGAAAATCGAAATCCTGATTTTGTAAATGATTCTTTTTTGACGCGATGAATGCCAGTTGGTGGCATTGTGGATGCGCCATACGCATCGAGTGCAATTAAAATCGTCCACGGGACACCTTGGCTTTTTTCAGCTCTGAGATACCAGTCAGGCACGTTAATTGGATTTGCCACTGCTGCTACTGCAGCAGGTGTAGTAACCAATAGCGATGCGATCACCATTAAAGATTTTGCGATTTGTTTTTTTAATTGCAAGTGACATCCCCCCTGTTTCAAATCAACTAAATGTAGTTTGTTTCGAGAAGGGACAATTCAGACGTGACAAGATTTTCTACCAAAGGATGGTCGGTATATCGCACAATTTGTCGGGAAATATAGCTGTGAAGTCAAAGAAAATCTGATTTGGAGGGATTTAATATGCAGCAACAAACATGGCAGATTCAACAGCAATTGCAGCGGGTGCAACAACTTTGTACAGAAACAGTTCAGGTGAACCAGCAAGTGGTTCAAGAACTACAGCATATTCAACAACAGGTGGGGCAAATTAACAATGTACCTACTAGTGTAGGCGCATATCAACAGCAGCAACCGGCTTTTTATGGGGCACAAAGCTCGACTGCCCTTAATGCGGTCATGCAGGCGGATCGTCAAGCGGGAATACAGGAAAGCCAACCAAGTTACCGCAATTACAATACGCAAGTACCGCAATATTCTCCTACGCAAAGCTTAAATTACGGCGCGCCGGCATATGGAACATCTTCTAGTAATGCGCCAATTCAATCCGTCATGCAAGCGGATCAACAATACAGCATGATGAGCAACCGTTCACCATACGGTGCGGTCAGCGGTATGGGATCAGGTTATTAATTAAAAAAAGGAACGGGTGGGTTTTCGCCCGTTCCTTTTTTATATTCCTAATCATTTACTCGTCTTGTGTATTGTCAATTCGCATTAATCGCAAGCGGCGGATTCGTTCTTCTGTAGGTGGATGGGTACTAAAGAGACCAGCGAGACTGCGACCACTTAAAGGATTGACAATGTACATATGAGCTAGTGCCGCAGTCGTTGCAGAACGAGGCTCAGCTTGTCTTCTCCCAGTTCCGAATCGCGACACATGATCTAGTTTAGCGAGCGCATCTGCTAAGCCATCAGGATCACGAGTCAGTCTGGCTGCACCCTCATCTGCTTTATACTCTCTTGATCTTGAAATGGCAAGTTGCACCAAAGTTGCTGCAATTGGGGCGAGGATCATTAAGGCGATTTCGCCAATTACGTTGGAATCTCTGTTGTCTCGTTCACCACCAAACATCATTCCCCATTGCAGCATTTGGGCCAACCATGTAATGGCCGCTGCAAGTGTCGCTGCCATCGAGGAAATGAGGATGTCGCGATGCCTGATGTGGGACATCTCATGAGCTAATACGCCTTGCAATTCACTTTGCGTAAGTGAGTTCAGAAGACCTGAATTGACCACAATTGCTGAATGGCTTGGATCACGTCCTGTTGCAAACGCATTGGGTACGGAAGAAGGCGTCACGAGTACCTTAGGCATCGGTAATCCCGCCCTTGTGGATAAGTGTCTAACTAAAGTATAAAGTTCAGGAGCTTGCCGTTCGGTGACTTCCTGCGCACCTGACATGGAAATTGCAAGTTTGTCGCTAAAAAAGTAACTAAATCCATTAATTCCAATTGCGATCATCAGGGCGATGATTGCGCCGCCTCTTCCGCCAAAATAGGAACTAAGGAGCACAATCAGGACGGACAACAATGCCATCAGCACCCAGGTTTTTAATGTGTTCAAAAAACATCCCGTCCTTTTTCTGAGAGATAAAATAATGTGACATCTCTATTATATCAGACAGGTCTGCGTTATATTGATACAAGATCATTAAAAATTAGATTGTAATATATTGTCAACGGGGTGAAAGAAATGTCGGAATTTAAGGTGAATTTGATCCGGTATAGCGATCGTGATCGACGATCACTCGCGCATGCTGCTGCGGTGTATTTGGGTAAGTCGGATACTGACAATGTAAAACGACCACTAAGTATACTCAAAAAGGGTGATACGCTGGCCATTTTTCGCGGTGAATCGGTGCGTTTTGAATTATGGACATCCAAAGTCGTCTATGATCACTTGATTACATATACGACGCTGAATATGCGCGCTTGTGGTGGCTTACGTGCCAATGAAGCCACGGTATTTATTCCTCCTGGCGAAGATCATGATCCAATTTATAAAGAACTGGGCGAAAAACATTTAGCTGCTTATCGTCAGTTGGTGCATGGGATTGATCCGCAAACCGAGAATCAGGTAGACAAAAAACGGTTACAGGCCGCTCGCTATATCGCGCCCGTGTCAGTACAACTGCATTATGTGCTGGATATCAATTTTGCCACTTTGATTGAATCAATTTTTCCACAGCGGATCTGGTCTCCAGGCGCGCAATTTGATACTCATCAAGTGGTGGAAGAAATGTTTCGTCTCGTAAGGGAACAAGATCAAGAGCTTTGGGATTTGGTATACGATTATTACGGGCCGGAAGCGCACGCTTGGAAACGGATGCGAATGAAGCTCAAAAAAGAGCGACCTGAGTTATATGATCAAATTTTTAAAGAATTTGGTGCCGCGAAATCAATGTGGGATTAAGTTGAGGTAAAGGAGTGATTCGCAAGCTTGAGATGGGATCAATTTGTTGGTGAGATTGTCGATTTAGGGACGGAAAAAGTGCATTTGTATCACCATTTAATAGGCTTTCCTGAGTCTTGTGCGGTACTTGAAGTGTCAAGAGAAGAAGTGCGTAACGCGATTGATACGGAGACTGCAATGGCGTTGCATCGAGCGCTGGATGAACTGGATGCTATGCCATTTGTACGGACGATTTTTATTACGGGTAGAGGAGACAAAGCGTTTGTTAGTGGCGGGGATTTGCGAGAATACTCTGTCACACTTGATAGTACGGACAAGGTGCGGGCGGCGCTTGGTGTGATGAGACAGGTGCTTTGGCGAATTTATTCGAATTCCCGGTTTGCTGTAGCAATTATCAATGGACCAGCGCGCGGAGGCGGGGCTGAACTTGCTTTTTCATGCCATTATCGAATCATGAGTGATCATGCTAGTATTGGATTTGTGCAAGTGACGCAAGGAATACCTCCTGGCTGGGGCGGTGGCATGTTGCTTGCTGATCAGGTGGGAAAAGGCAAGGCCAAATTAGCGCTAATGAGCGGATCGGTATTTGATGCTGAGGATGCATTACGTCTGGGATTTGTGGATGAAGTGGTGAATTCTGATGAGGAAATGATTACGCACATGAAGAAAGTGGCAGATCGTTTTTCACGAACGACGTCAACTGGAATGGCGGCCATTCATTCGCTTTTAAGTAGCGCTAACCCAAAATTGCTACAAAAAATGGAATTAGAGAGTGAACATTGTGTGAGACTTTGGTTTGACCCAGCACATAAAGCCATTCTTACTAAGTATAGTTAATGGGAATTTAGCGTAATCATCTTAATTTGGGTTGCATTTTATGTGCTATGGACTTATACTATCTGTCGTACATTAGGAAGTCTTGTTTTCAATTAGGAACCAGCATCCCTTAAAGGGTTAGGACCTCCAAGGACTAACTTTCCCCCGTGGTGGATGACGCAGGTCCCGCCATGCTTGAGAGGGCATGGGCATCACGCGTTGCAAAGGGGGAAGTTTTGTTATGGATACAGCAGGACGTCATGTAATTGCAGAACTCTGGGGGTGCGAGGCGGATCTTCTTAATGATTTGCAGCGAATTGAGCGAATCATGGTGAGTGCCGCACTCGAATCTGGAGCGGAAGTACGTGAAGTTGCATTCCACAAGTTTGCGCCACAAGGAGTTAGCGGCGTAGTCATTATTTCTGAGTCTCATCTTACGATTCACAGTTTTCCAGAACATGGGTATGCTAGTGTAGATGTGTACACATGTGGGGATCGCATTGATCCAAAGGTAGCTTGTGAGTATATCACAAGAGGACTTAAGGCTACAAAAAGAGAGTTTATAGAAATTCC
>JAJZCJ010000337.1 GCA_021846145.1 Bacillota bacterium | reverse complement strand
ATGGGGATGATCAACACATTATCTTGTCGGGCACGAAAGTGAGGGAGATGTTATCGGAGGGGATTGCGCCACCTGAGGAGTTCAGTCGGCATGAGGTGGTGAAGGTGCTGATGGAGTATTACGGTGGGGGCATGCCGTGAATGCGGAGTTGAGCAAATCCAGAAATCCACCATAACAACTATGGTAATAAAAGGTTCAATATCAAATGTCGGGTTGATGGGATATAATAAGCGTGAGGGGAGGGGGAAAAATGACTAGGGTGCAGATTAGTCCATACATCTTAGTTTGGGCGGTAAACCGAGCTTCAAAAAATAAAGAAGTTCGTTTAACCTTCCCTCATTGGGATAAATGGGTTTCGGGAGAAATCAATCCTACGTTCAATCAAATTGAAAAATTATCGCAAATGACAGCGGTCCCGCTGGGATTCTTTTTTTTGGATAAACCGCCGAAAGAACTTTTATCAATTCCTTTCTATCGCACATTGAATGATGATTCCAATGAAAATCCGAGTCCTGAATTACTTGACAGTTTGTATGCGATGGAACGTCGACAAGAATGGATGCACAGTTACTATGCCTCGATCGGCTATGATCAACTTGATTTCATCGGTACAGCAAGTACACTTGGTACACCAAGAAATATTGCAAGAGATATGAGAGAAAAGCTCGGACTGACACACGGTTGGGCAGCGTCCAGCCCTACTTGGCAACATGCCTTGCAACAACTTGTAGAAAAAATTGAAGATCAAAGGATTACTGTTGTTATTAACGGAATTGTTGGGAATAACACGCACCGGAAACTAAACGTTCATGAATTTCGAGGTTTCGCCCTTGTTGATGATTTTGCGCCAATAATATTTGTAAATGGGGCCGATGGTAAAGCAGCACAGATGTTTACTCTTGCTCATGAACTCGCGCACTTGTGGTATGGGCAAAGTGCGGTGTTCGACTTAGCTTCTCTCCAACCAGCACAGATCAACATTGAAACAGCTTGTAATGAAGTGGCGGCTGAATTCCTTGTCCCAGAGGCTGAGTTTCGTCATATGTGGCAACAAGCGAACACCGATTCAGAGCCTTTTCAAGAGATCGCCAAATACTTCAAGGTAAGTGAAATAGTCATAGCAAGAAGAGCCTTAGATATCGGCGTGATCAGTACAACGAAGTACATTTATTTTTTTAATAAACGAATGGAAGCGGACAAAAAACAATCATCAGAGGAGGGCGGCGGCAATTTCTATGCAATACAACCGAATAGAGTTGGGCGTAATTTTGCTCGCACTGTTTTCTGTGCTTTAAAAGAAGGTCGAATGTTATATACTGATGCATATCGCCTAACTGGGCTTCGTGGTAATTCTTTTTCGAAATTTGCATCATACTTGGGGTTTGGGGGTGACCTATGAGTATGGCGATTTGTGGAAGCATATAAGAGATATTATGCATTTGATATTGCCCCATCGTTCTGGAAAATTACAAAAAAACAAGCTGAATTAGCGAGAATTATAAGTATTGATCGAGTTAAACACGAAATCGATGCCTATGGTGAAGATGACCAGCTAAAAAATTGGGTTGCGGAATTCGCCAATATAGCCGATAGTTGGTTAGTATCATATGCATTAGCAAATCATTACATACTGGTTACGCATGAAGTATATGATCCCGGTATTAGAAAGAGAATTCCGATTCCCAATGCATGCCGCCATTTCGATGTAGAGCACATTGATACTTTCGAAATGTTAAGACGTCTTAATGCTAGGATCGGATAAATTGCGGGTGAAAGTCAGTTCCTTCATTCATATCTCAAACTTGGCGCTATGTATTTTAGGTTAAACGATTTGCATAAGGAAAAAACCGCAGGGAGTTTTCGTGGGGGGAAGCAACCCAGTAGATCGATGGGAGCACTCTTATAGACATTGGAGGTTTATCCCGAAACAACATAAAATAAGAGCCGAGTATGCAAAGAAAAACCAATAAAATCATACGAAACCCCACTTCTCCTACGTCCATGAGCTAAGTGGAACTTAGCCGTTCGGAGAGAGCAGGGCTTCTCTAGCTAAATTGTACAGACATCAAGATAAAAATTCAAGCCTTTCTTTCTTTTCAAAAAAGAACGATTAGGAATCATCGTATCCGATCAAATAGATCACTCAGCCGGTAATGAACACCAATGATGGCCAAATCACCTGTATGCGCCCTGTTTTCAATTTTTACGGTCGAAGAGTTGGGGATCACGCCTGTATTTTTTGACCATGCATTCTATTGCAACGCGTGCAAGGGCACGGCTATCTCTAAGACTTGTCCGCATGGGGATGATCACCACATGATCTTATCGGGCACGAAAGTGAGGGAGATGAGGAACTAACTCTAGTGATATGAATCTGCTTGATAAATGGTCATTGATCCGAATTGTCGGGGAGTAGTGATTGCACTTCGTCGAGAGATAAACTTGTCGCCTCGACGACCACATCTAAAGTGATTCCCATTTTCAACAAGCGTTTGGCGGTATTCATTTTTTCTTCAACGTTGTTGTGTCAGGAGTCCCCTACCTCTGTCCGGCAATTGGTATTTGTGGTCAACCAGACGATAACAGGTGGTACTGTGAATAGCAGTAAGGCGTAATTGCTAGGTGCAATACGCCTTTGATGCAAACGATAGTCTTGGCAACGGATTAGTCTGAAGTCAGTTGTTGGAGAACAAGCGGAGATAACCCGGTCAACCGAGCCACTCGTTCAAGGGGTTCCCCTTCGGCTAGAAGTTGACGAGCGAATTCCATATCTCTTTCTTTGCGGCCTTCAGTACGACCTTCGAAGCGACCCTTGTCTAACGCTTCGCCAATCGCCGAGGCGTAATCGTGGAGTGCCTTCTGGCGCGCTTCATATAAGCGTCTAGCCTCTTCGTCCTGACTAAGGAATTCTAACGTTGTCAATGCTTTGAGCATCGTGGGATCCTCCTTTGCTAATTCTTCCATGTGCTCTCTTGTTCGTGAAGAGAGAAATAACATCCATCGTACGAGCCGTTGTTCTGGTTTTAAGAGTTCATTGCGCAGTTTGCGTAATTCCAGAAAGTGAATTTCCAGCGCATCGGTCAGCAGTTGTCCGGTCTTGTCTTCGCGTACGTGAAAGACATTGTGATACTGTTCGTTCTCAATGGTAATAAAGTCCAGAACGTTGACCGTAATCGACTTTTGCAGTGTCCGATACTGGTCTCCTTCTTCCATTTGACCCGTATACAGCTTTGCCCAGTAGTACAAGGTGCGCTTTTGCATATCGCCTGCATTCCAAAGCTGAATCTCGATATTGATCAAGGTGCGGGTGGTGGTGCGGGCGCGAATGTCCAGCACCGACATTTTATCGGTAAG
>JAJZCJ010000336.1 GCA_021846145.1 Bacillota bacterium | reverse complement strand
TATTTTTTTGCCAATGACGCTCGTTGTGCCTTTCCCGTTTAACGGTAATCCTTGATACATTCCGATTAGCCGAATTGACCGAAACAATTCTAGAGGTACCATATTCCCTAACGATTTCCTTTTGATCTTGTGCATGTCTTCAAATACAAAATCACCTGTATTGCCCATATTGACTACTCCCTTCACTACTTGCTCTTTCATATACATTGTAGAATTTCACGGTTCATCAACAGGTGATATAAATCACAAATAATCAAAATTCACAAGTCGTTCACATTATCCACCTAGGCGCGACATTTCGGCTCTATCCGTGTGTCTGGCATGAGACTCAAAACGAGTTTCAGAATAGCGATCTGTTCGCACATGCCAAATTCCTGCAAGCATAGCAGCTAACTCATGATCAGTAGCCCCTTTGCGCAGATAGGTTCGGATGTCTTGTCCATGATTTGCAAAAAGGCATGTATAAATCTGACCATCTGCGGTCAATCTTAGTCGGGAGCAACCCGCGCAAAAAGGTTTCGTTACGGAGGCGATGACACCAATTTCTCCTGATCCGTCTACATATCGATACCTTGTCGCCACCATATCTGAAGTCTGTGATTCTATCAATTGAAGAGGAAATCGTTCGCCGATCCTATTCACAATTTCCTCTGCAGTAACCACATCTCCAATGGCCCATTTATTGCTAGTTCCCACATCCATATACTCAATAAATCGCACGACATGCCCAGTACCACGAAAGTATTCGGCCATCGGTAATACCCATTGCTCATTGGTGCCTCGCTTGACTACCATATTAATTTTGATGGGAGAAAAGCCTGCTTCATCCGCATTAGCAATAGCGCTTAGCACGTTAGCTACCGGAAAATTCACACCATTTATTCCCTTGAAAGTTGCGTCATCCAGTGCATCCAGACTAATGGTGATCCGATTTAATCCCGCATCAGCTAGAGCCTGCGCTTTAGCTTTTGATAATAGCGATCCATTGGTGGTAAGTGCAATGTCATTTATCCCCTTGATTTCTGCCAAACGTTGTATTAAAACTTCGATCTTTGTTCGCAAAAGGGGCTCTCCACCTGTTAAGCGAATGGTAGTCACTCCCATGGTGGCAAAGATCCCCGCAAGCCGAATAATTTCATCAAATGACAACATAGACTTTTGCGGCACAAACGCATAATCAGGACCAAAAATTTCATGCGGCATACAATAAGTACAGCGAAAATTGCATCGATCAGTCAAGGAAATTCGTAATGTCTTCAATACACGACCTAATCCGTCTTGCTCTATCGTCACACCACTCACTCCCTGATCCTGTCCAAAACTAGTTTTCTTATAAACGTTTTGATCTTTCACGATATTGAATGGGTGCCCGAGTGGGATAGCGCAACGGTACACTCCAAAAGTGAACTAGGCGAGAAAATGGGATCAGCGCAAACAACGCAAATGCCAAGACGATGTGTACCTTGAGTAACGTTGGCACGTGCATCATCAAGCTGGCGTTAGGATGTAATAATAACAGTCCTCGCACCCACGGCCCAATGGTCAGGCGGTACTCGTAAGCACCATGAAGATTATTCATCACAATAGTTTGAAAATCTCCAAGTGAGACAACGACAAACAACAGCACAAGCACGACATAGTCAGAAATGGAAGAATTTGTTCTGACTCGAACGTTGAAAATCCGACGCAGGAGCAAAACCAAACACCCAAGCCACACAATTAGCCCAGAAAGTCCTCCAAAAACATCGGCATTCAAATGATACAATTCAGTAGATATTCCCAATGATTGATACACGCGCAATGGAATAAGTAACCCCAACACATGCCCGCCAATCACCAATAATATTCCCCAGTGAAAAAGAAGACTGCCTACTCTTAACCATTTTCTCTCTAATATTTGGCTGGATTTTGATCCCCATCCACGTGGAAGTACAACAAAACGATAAAAGCTCGCAACAATCATGATCGCCAAACTTAGATATGGATAGATCACCCACCAGAACTGGTTCATCCTATTTCCCCCAATCAGTCATATATTAATGGGTACGGCAAATCTTCTACGTCTGGTGGTTTATTAGGTAGAGAACCGTCAACCGCTTCGCACGGAAGAATTTCACACGCATACTCAAAGACCAAACGATAGGGACTCAATGGATCAAGCCCCTCAAAGATCTTGTGACAAACAGATCCTACTCTTGTCGTTAATTGTTGCACATCAATCTCCTCAGGCACTTGCGCCAAAAACTCAAAGAGAACAGGTAAATAATCAGGCAGTTCTCCTTCAGTTGGCTGCCACTGCGCCTGATTCAGTAAATTACCAACGATCAACAATGCCTCGCCACGCTCACTACGATTGCCATATTCATGAGCGGTTAAATACAAACACGTAGCTTCTGAAAAATCAAATGCGTCCACATAGACACGTTCCAACACCTCAATGTCCTGAGCCATTAACGCCTGGATGACTGGCAAAATGACAGTTAATCCCTCTTCACGCGCTAACGAATATAGATCAGTCAAATTCTCTGACCACCTAGGTGTGCGTGGGTAGATCAACAACACTGATAGCATTTGCAAAGACAGGCGATGATTGATCATGATCTCACCAGCCCCTCAGGCGGCGCAATATCCTCTAGACTGCAAGCACCCTGCGTATATTGCAAATTCGGTTCTGTTTCCCGCGCGGCTGTTGGAATCACAAATCGTTCTTCATACTTAGCCACACCAAACAAACGCGCCATCGCCATCACTTGTTGTTCGGTTAACCCAGCCTCTTCCAATAGTTTCGTCCCGGAAATATCCCCCACATTTCGTGAACGCATATACGCCCTCATCGAAATTAAACGCAACAGTGCGGTGCGCACGACAGAAGTATCACCGGCCGTCAGAATCGATGCTAGGTATTCCATCGGAATGCGCATTTGATCCACCATGGGGATATACGCATCAGGTGCCAATGACGACTCGTTGTGAATATGGTTCATTATTGGACTCAGCGGCGGCACATACCATACCATCGGTAATGTTCTGTACTCCGGATGGAGAGGAAGTGCCACTTCCCATTCGATCGCCATTTTATATACAGGTGAATTCTGTGCGGCCTCAATCCATGATGGCGTGATACCTGCGGCCATCGCGAGTTCTACTATTTCAGGATCATGTGGGTTCAGAAACACAGAACGTTGAGCCGCGAGCAGATCCTTTTCATCTTCGACACTTGCCGCCTCATGGACTCGATCCGCATCATATAAGACGACTCCCAAATAGCGAATGCGACCTACACAAGTCTCCGAACACACGGTGGGCAACCCTGCTTCAATACGTGGATAGCAGAAATGACACTTCTCGGCTTTATGTGTGTTC
>JAJZCJ010000335.1 GCA_021846145.1 Bacillota bacterium | reverse complement strand
TGTTCTGAGGGAAGCAGCTTGTCCCATGCCAATTCAACAGAAATTTTCTCACGGGCTTGCCTTGTCCAGTTCACGGTCTATTTCTCCTCCGAAGGGTATTTTAAGAAAATGAATACGATGAAGACAACGAGCCAAAAAATACCGACGTAGTAATTGATCCATCCATTGGCTACATATTCCACACATTCACCTTCATTTCACGAAATCTCCTGCTTAACGTGTGTATTGCTAGTTGAAAATATTCGCCATTATTGGTTTTCCATCAAAATATCTTGTGTGTATGATTACGATCATTTTAGTTTGTTTTGGGCGTTGATCGCACTTTTTTGATAATATCCCAGCTCATCCAGGCAGCACCTGTCGCAAAAAGGATATCACCTGGCATTCTCAACCACTGCCAAATCAGTGTCGTATTATAGAATGATAAACTCCTTGCATACACGTAGCTGTGTGTATGTACGGCTGCCAACTGTGCATACCCGATGGGCCAGAAATGTAAGACGAGCCATAGAATCATTCCGAGATTATATAACCAAAATGACCAGATGGCGGGGCGCTCCATCCAAGGCTTTTCCCCGACAAAGTAGCGCAATACAAAATAGATAAGTCCGAATCCCAATAATCCGAAAGCGCCGAACATAGAGGTATGTGCATGAGCTAGGGTTAAAAAGGTACCGTGTTCATAGTAATTGATAGATGGGGAATTGGTGAGTTCCCCCAATACACCGGCTCCATAAAAATTCCATATACCGGCTCCAGATACATAAAGAAAGGCCACTCGATGGTAAAATTTCTGTTGAATTTTGAGCGCGCGCGAATGTTTAATTGCTTCGATAATCATCATAAGTAGAGGAATCACTTCAAGAAATGAAAACATACTTCCCAGACTGATCCAAATCCATGGTTCACCAATCCAGTACATATGATGACCTAGACTGAGAATGCCGCCTAAGAAAAGCAGAATCAATTCAAACCATACCGCTCGGTCGGCTGTTTTGCGTGGGAGGATACCGAACACTACTAACAGATAGGCAGTAACGATAATAGAAAAGAACGTAAAGGCTCCTTCCACCCAGAGGTGAACGACCCACCATCGCCAAAAATCTGTCAACGTGAATGAGGTCATAATCCAAGTCACCGGAAACATACCAAATACATACATTCCTGCAATGGACGCCCCTGAGTAGAAAAGTAGGTGTTCGAGACTGCTCCACCCTTTTTGTTTTTTTAGTGCTGGCCAGAGCGCTCTGCCTATGATAAACACCCATAAAATTAAACTAAAAAAAAGTGCCAGTTGATCGAAGCGGCCAAGTTGCAGATAACTTAATCCCTGATTCCCAAACCAAAACCAGCTATTCCCAGGCAACCAGCCTTTGATCCCGGCGTACAACCCAAAGAGTGTGGACAGACCCACTAACCACATGGTGACAAATAGAATATCTACCAGCAATCCTTGGCGTTTCGGTTCTTTTCCACTGATAAATGGAGCGAGAAAGATGCCTGCACCCATCCATGATATGGCAATCCAGAAGATGGCCGTCTGTATGTGAATTGCTTTCAGTACGTTGAAGGGGAGAATATTCAGAATATTGATACCAAAAAATCCGCTCCGGTCGGCATAATAGTGAGCGCTCAACATGCCAGCGCCAATCTGGATAAACACCAAGATAGCCACACTGATGAAGAATTTTCCCGTTTTTCTTTGGCTGGGTGTCAGTTTGCGGAATTTGCTTAGGGAGATTTCTTCTTTGTTTTCAAGTGGATAAGAAATATGTACAAGGTAAAAGTAAATGGTAATACCGACACCTGTTAATAAGAGGATAAGGGAGATCCATGTCCATAAAAAGGTGGGGGCGGTAGGATAATTACCAACGAGCGGATCATACGGCCAATTATTGGTGTAGGAATAATCCAGTCCTGGACGATGGACGACCGCCGTCCATGCGGTGTATAACAGAAAAGTTGCCGTCGCAATTGATGTGGACGCATTTAATGCAGGGGCACCTGTATATCCTTTAGGGCGATTTGTTACCAGAAGTGAAGACGCGGTGCGATGAAGTAATGAAGTCATCGCACGAGCCTCATAATCAGGCACCACTACTGTTTGACCCGTCCACCTTGGGTGGTGTAGGAGATCTTGGATTTTTTTACGGGTCAGCATTCGTTGCGTTGAACTCAGTTGATGATAGGGATGCGTATAGGTTTGCAGGGCGTAATTGTCTAAGGTTTTGATTGCCCATTGGTGCAACAATTGTGCCGTGAAGTCCTCGCCAAAGTAAGATCCGTTGCCATACACACTGCCGTAATCCATTAGATCAGATTCTTGAAATCCTGCCTTACCTGCTTCAATTTGTGTTCTTGTCATGATCACTTGTCCATTCGTCGAGATGATTTTACTCGGAAACGGAGGTGGTGCCTGATAGGTCATGACAGTGGCCCAGATGATTACGGATAAGGATGATAGTAAAATAATAAAAAAAATTCTTTTCATCCATTTAATGATGCGATCTTCGCTTTCGATAGTATTTGTAAATACTATCAACGGGTCTTCAACTGTTGGTATATTTTGCGGTTTGTCCAATTCTTGTTCGGGAATCTCGATGATAGTAACGGCTAGGCCATGCTTTTCCCCCTCAAAAAAGAAGATTACCTGACCGGTGGTGATTGCTTTGACCACTTCCTGATACGTGGTTACTGGCCGCTTAGATCCAGATTCGATGGTCATCAGCGACGGAATAGTTTCCGCAGTTATTAACTGGTTTGGGGCAACACGGGAAATCATGTTCTGCAAGCGTATCTTATCAATGCGGTCATTCATCCAGCAAGCGGCCAGTGCTGGCTTCATTTCGTTAAATGATGTCAAAATGTTGTCCTTGGAATCGTTGCGCTTGTTCCAAATCTGTTGCAGGGTTTTTATATTTTGGGATACGGAGGTGCTGATTTCCTCTTGGCTGATACGATCCCAAATTTCGTTAAGAATAGGTGATAGTAGCCCATTGGGTGATTTACGTTTATTTTTCAACTGAATCAAATCCAAACATGCAAATTTTTAACTATTTTATCCATATTTGCGCGAATATATAACAATGTGTGATGGAACGCACATTGCAACTTTTCTAAGCATGTTATAATCGTAAGGAAAAGGGAGTGTCTGGATAGATGTGACTGTGGAGGTTATGAGCGTGGTACCTGATAGCATTTCAGAGGGTCTTCTTGTTTTATTTGTTGGATTTAACCCTTCGCCCGCTTCAACAGCTGCAGGGCATCCTTACGCGCACCGAAGTAATCGTTTTTACAAAATTCTGTATTCCTCCGGTCTTACTCCCATTTTGCATCCGCCATCTGATAGTCGTCATATGCGAAA
>JAJZCJ010000334.1 GCA_021846145.1 Bacillota bacterium | reverse complement strand
GCAGACACCTTTGTTGCTTCTGTCTCAGTTATCTGTTTTGTTCGCAAATGTCCAACATTTAAATGCGAATGATTATCGTTCAAAGGATCTACCAATACATGATTTTGCGCTACCACAAAAGCACCAGCAATCCCCTGAGCAGAGATGTCAGTCTGAGTAACAGTTTGCTCAGACTGACGCATTCTATGATGATTTTTGATACTCGTGGTGACAGATTGCTGCCTATGTTGCAAATCAGGCAACACCGTCTTTTTTGAAGGAGGAGAAGTATATATTTTCTTATTTGTTTTTACATTTTTTGAATCTTTATGTGTATTTGCACTTGTCAATCCATTATTAAGATACTGTTGAAATTCATCGCGCTTCGGTTCAGACGTAGTACTTGGCGACTTACTTTTTTTAACATCACGATGTTCTTTCGTCCCCAAATTGACTGCCGCATGATCAACCGGTATCCAAGGCATCCACGATACTCCCCTAAACTAAACATTATTATATAAAATGATCATACCATATAAATATGGAAGAATTAAGCCCCCGCCTTTAAGAGTTTGGCTGCCAAATTCACCTTCATTTGCGAAAGAATGGACGCTTGCTCTACAGCACTCATTGCCTGTAGCGTTTGTACTTGTGTGCTAAAAGGTAATTGCGACAAAATTTGCGCTGCTTGCACTGCGCTCATACTAGTGTAAACCGCTGCCTGTTTGGCTATTTGTCCCTTGATTTGCTGAGTCTTCAATAACGTAGTTTGCGTTTTTTTCAAATTGACTTGGGTAGTTTCTAGCGTGCTTTTTGCCTTCGTTAATTCTATTTGCAAATGATGTAATTGAGAAGATAATGTTTGGATTTGTGTAGTCTTATTCTTTAACTGTATCTTTAATGTCGCTACTTGCACGGGTATTGGTATTGGCAAAGGCGGCTCTCCCAAGACATGACGCACCATGGGAACTTGTTGTAATTGACCTGACACTTTCCCCACGACATTAAAGCCAATTAACTGCAATACCACGACGGCGAGTATCATTGCGAAGAAAACGGGCAGCAGCACATAAAAAAAGAAGAATGAAATTGGCCGGGATTTTTTTTTAGCGCCTATAGATTTTTCCAGATTTCTCTACCTCCTCAAACAAGTGCTGAGCATTTTCTCCGTACCTCTGAATCGCCATATCATCAGCAGATTTAATTTCGCGCGTTGCTATCTCTCTCATTAATTCTGATTCCATACGAGCGCTTTGCAAGCGCCATTTTTCTTTCTCCTGATAAGCCAACAGAGTTTGCTCACGACACACTTCAAAAGCGCTCCTAGTGACCTCTACCAATTCGTGCTGGTTTTTTTGTTTGTCTTCCAAATAGCCCAAATACAAATCCCACATCATCGCATCTTCCCCTGTCAAGGAATGCGCTATAGAAGTAGCTTCAGCCTCCTGTATCATGTCATTAATGATACGTAATTCTTGTTTCGCAGACTGCCACACTTCAGCAGACTGTTTTTGTTCCCATTCCCTCATTTTCAAAAGCGAATCATACAACTGCAGCAACCTAGTCACTTGTTGCATATTTCTCATCCAAGAGATACCCCTTCGACAATGTCCTGTAAATTTTGCACTGTAGCTCCAAATGTTGATATCTCATTAACTTCTTGTCGCAAAAATGAGAGCAATCTAGACTCTCGATCAATTGCTGCATCAGCGAGATAATCACTACCACTGCGATAAGCGCCTATGCGGATCAAATCTTCCACATCTTTTTTAGCTGACAGTAGAGCACGTGCTATCTTTGCCGCTTCACGATGCTCAGGGGTAACCACATCATTCATCAAACGACTAATACTCTGTAACGAATCGATTGACGGAAAATGGCCGCGATTAGCGAGATCTCTTTGTAATACGATATGCCCATCCAGAATACCACGAACGGCGTCAGATATCGGGTCTTGCATATCGTCTCCTTCGACAAGTACCGTATAAATCCCTGTTATTGAACCTTTTTCAGATCGCCCTGCTCGCTCAAGCAATTTTGGCAGCATCGCAAAAACGGAAGGGGTATATCCACGCGAAGTGGGAGGTTCGCCAATTGCCAGTCCGATTTCCCTAGATGCCATGGCAAAACGAGTTACCGAGTCCATCATTAGAGCAACACGTTTCCCTTGATCACGGTAGTATTCGGCGATAGCAGTTGCCACAAAAGCTCCCTTTACCCTCACCAGCGGAGGCTGGTCAGATGTCGCCACAATCACAACAGATCGCCTCAGACCTTCTGCACCTAAGTCGCGTTCAATAAATTCGCGCACTTCTCTGCCTCGCTCGCCTATCAGCGCAATCACGTTGATGTCTGCCTCACTATTACGTGCTACCATGCCAAGTAATGTGCTTTTTCCCACACCACTGCCAGCAAACAACCCGACTCTTTGGCCTAGCCCCAACGTTAACAATCCGTCAATTACCCGCACACCGGTAGCAAGTGGTTCATCGATACGTGGTCTAGACAACGGCGAAGGAGGATCGTTTTGAATGTGAATCCATTCTTCGCCCGAAATAGGGCCTAGTCCATCCATAGGTCTTCCTAGCCCGTCCACCACCCGCCCCAATAGATCCGCACCTACACGCACCGTCAACGAGTCACTGGTGGCCTCCACCTCACTACCAGGCGCAAGCCCCTCCACTGGACCAAGCGGCATCAGAAGTACCAAGTCATTGCGAAATCCTACCACTTCACTGATGATCGGCACGCCTGTTTGATCTCTGATCAAACAGACATCACCAATTCTCGTTGCTGGTCCCCGTGATTCTATAGTTAATCCAATAACTTTTTCAATTCGACCATTGACACGAAATAGTCGAATACCAAAAAGTTTATCGGAGTATTCACTCACTTTGCGATTCGGCAATAACACTTGATTCCCACTCCTTGGCAAGCGATGTTAGTGCCTTGTGAAGTTGTTCCAATCTAGTGCCGAGTCTTCCGTCCACAGTTCCGTATTCTGTGGCAATCACCACATCTCCAGGGCTGAGCGAACGGTCAGGTAAAATCAATAATTCCACCCTCTGTAAAAAAGAACGTTCAAAACTATTCCGGTGATGAATGACAGAAGGAAAATCAGTCGGTGCCACACGAACCTCGACCTTAAATGCCCGTTCTACTTCAGTCAAAAGTGTACGCACTAGTTGTGGAATATAATCCAGTGCATTTTGTACATATTCCCCAACTATTTGTTCTACTGCTACCATGGCCAGATCGATCAAAAAAGGTTCTGAACCGGTTACTCGTTCACGCCGCTCCACTTCAGCCATGCGCAGAACTTCCTGCGCCATTACTACATGTTTATTGGCATCCTCTAGACCCTTGGCGTAACCGTCATCATGACCAAC
>JAJZCJ010000025.1 GCA_021846145.1 Bacillota bacterium | reverse complement strand
TCAGGTGCTTACTCCGGCCGGAGAGGTAGCGAATCTTTTGGTGCCAGCACTAAATTTCCATTATCGTTCCAGTGCGCTTTGTGATTCAGGAAATGTGGTACTTTCTGCCACGTTTGCTCTGGCACCGGGAAATGTTGAGGAGATGCTGGGAAAAGTGAAGGCGTGGAGCCTACGCAGGCATGCCACACAACCGCTTTCGTTTCCCAGTTGTGGAAGTGTGTTTCGCAATCCACCAGGCGATCATGCTGCAAGGTTGATTGAGGCTGTTGGTTTAAAGGGAACACAAATTGGCGATGCGAGGATTTCCGATCTACACGCTAATTTTATTATCAATCTTGGTCACGCCAGCGCCAAAGACGTTATGGCTCTCATGAAGTATGCACAAGAGCGGGTCAAAAAAGAATTTGATATAGAACTGGCACCGGAGGTTCGTCTGGTGGGTGAGGACGAGGCGCGGGGGTGAAGAGTAATGGCGCGATTTATCATTGATGGTGGGAATCGGCTAAATGGTTCAATCCGCGTGCATGGGTCAAAAAATGCGGCATTGCCAATACTGGCAGCGGTCGTGATGGCACAAGGAGAAACAGTCATTCAGGACGTACCTCGCTTAGATGACGTGTATGTGATGCTTGAGATTCTGCAATCACTAGGGGCGAAAGTGGTTTTTCACAAAAACCAGGTTATTATTGATCCCACTTTCATTCATACGACTGATGTTCCCGAGCATCTGATGAAGTTAATGAGATCTTCGATCTTTTTGATGGGGCCGTTGCTTACTCGCTTTCACACGGTTAAAATCTCCAAACCGGGTGGATGTACGATAGGCACTCGTCCGATTGATTTTCATCTTAAAGGGTTGCGATTGTTGGGCGCAGAAATTGTCGAACGGCATGGGTTTATTGAGTGTAAGGCAGAACAGTTGCACGGAGCGACGATATTTCTGGATTTTCCTAGTGTGGGTGCGACGGAAAATTTATTGATGGCCGCAGTCCTGGCAGATGGGGAAACCGTTATTGGCAATGCGGCGAGGGAGCCGGAAATTCGGGATTTGGCAGCGTTTTTAAATCAGCTGGGCGCTCGTATTGAAGGTGCGGGTGAAGATACGATCATTGTGCAAGGTGTGCCAGAGTTAGCGACGACTGAATTTCGCGTAGCTCCGGATCGCATTGTAGCGGGCACACTTTTAATTGCCAGTGCCATGACGAAAGGGCACGTGGAAATTCAAAATGTAAGGCCCTCAGAATTGACAGCGGTGACCATGAAACTGCAAGAGATTGGAGTGCAGATCAGAGCTAATCATGATATACTGGAAATTAGAAATACAGGTATGCTGAGAGCTGTTGAACGCTTGCAGACAAGTCCGTTTCCAGGCTTTCCGACAGATTTACAAGCGCCTTTTATGTCGTTATTAACCGTTGCCAAGGGCACTAGCATTGTTTCTGAGACGATTTTTGAGGATCGGTTTAAGCATGTGAGTGAACTACAAAGAATGGGTGCCTCCATTAAAGTGGATTTGCGTTCAGCATTCATTCGTGGTGTTCCCGAGTTGACTGGGGCTGCAGTTGAAGTGACGGATTTACGCGCGGGCGCTGCACTCGTGATTGCAGGGCTTGGCGCGGAGGGTCGCACTATTTTGGACAACATACATCACATCGACCGCGGTTACGAATCGATGGAGTTGCAATTAAGGTCATTAGGTGCGCAAATCTTGCGCACGCAAGATTTGCTAGAGAATGTGGAAGCACAAGCATAATAATGATGTAGTTGTGATTATTGAGGATTTTTTCACGGCGTGTGGGGGAAGACGGCCTCGCTCGCTTTTTTTATAGGACTTTAGACCAGATAAGGAAGGATGTCGCTAGCAATTTGGAAGAAACACCGGCTAAACAAACATCATTGCGATTTCGCTGGATTCTGGGAGTGATATTATTAGTTTTTTTTCTTTTACTTATGGCAGCCGCCTATTTGAAATCGCCATATGCAAAAGTGCGTTCTGTTGTTGTACAAGGAGCGTCTGATGTGCCATCGTCATTGTTGGTTAACGATACAAAGATACAAATAGGGGAAAATTTATTTGCTGTTTCTGGACAGACGGTGGCTCAACGATTGTTGGAGGACTTCCCTATCATAAAAAGTGTGACCATGCATAGAGACCTTTTATATCAACGTATTCAGATTATCATTCAAGAAAAAAAAATAGCAGGCCTGCTTGAAAGTGGTGGGGTATTATATCGGTTGTTGAGCGATGGAACAGTGCTTGATCGTGACCCTGAAGCAGTGGGAATCAATTTACCGATTATCACGACAACGACAGCCGTTACTGTCAATTTAGGTAGTCAGGTGGGTGATCCATCTGTGGTAACGTTGTGCCAAGAACTTAGTCATCTATCGGCAACAGATTTAAGCTCGTTTTCTGAGCTTCACTTAGAGCCATGGCAAGGTAGTACCGCAATTCTAGCTTATACCAAGGATGGATTTGAAGTTCGCATGGCTTTAAATTCCTTGCGTTCATCTTTACTTCTCTATCATTCTATTCATACAAAGTTACTTCAACTTCATATGAAACCAGGTTTGATTGATCTATTTTCTAGTAAAACAGGTATATATACTCCGTATCATCAATCGTAAAGGTAAAAGAGGCGAATCAAACTTGATGGTACGTAAAGTACATGCGTTGGCATGGAGCGTAGTCGCACTTGTTTTTGGCGTCATGGTTTCGGTTCAATATCACGATGTGGTAATGGGCGGGGCTGCTTTTTGGAGTTCATCTCCTGATGTGGCAAGTGTCGAGACACGTCTAAGCGCGGTAGAGTCGTATAATGAACACTTGCGCCAGCAAATCGAGGTATATTCTCAAAAGGTGTCAACTATTCAGACAAAAGCGATTGCCCGGGGTGGTAAAATGGCCTCATTAGAGCACAAAATTCACGCGATGAACGTTCTCAATGGTACGATGCCGCTCATTGGGCCGGGAATTGAAGTGGTTATTTCTGACAGTAAAATGTCTAAAGCAGATCGGGTTTCATTTTTGACACACGACTGGGATTTGCGATCCGTGATTAATGAGTTATTTGTTGCAGGTGCAGATGCTGTAGTGGTAAATAATGCGCGTATTACTGCCCAAACTGGGGTGTTTTGTATCGGTCCTGTGGTACGAGTTGGCACCGTGCGCCTTGGGCCGCCGTTTATCGTAAAAGCGATTGGCCCTGCTAGTGTGTTGGCGGCAGCCCTCGAGATACCTGGGGGCGTTTTAGATGTGTTAAAATCCGCCAACCGTGAGCTTTTTGTGTCACGACCAAGGGTTCTTAAACGAGTGCAAATACCCTCTTATAGTCCTGCACTTGTGGCGGCACAGGGAGTGGGTACTCAGTGAAGAAGTATGTTTCTGGAGCCATTTTTCTTGTCAGTATACTTTTGGGTGCGATGATTGGGCTTGAATTTCATATTGACCGATCTTCACCTGCCAGCGTGTATACTTCTTACCTAGCTGCATCTAATTCGTTGACTACTGCAATGAATAATACAGAAAAGTTAAACAAACTATTGACGAGTGTTCGAAATGAATACCAAACTTTATATAGAGCAACACAATTACACAACAACGGGCTAAATGATTTAAAAAAGGAATTAATTATACTTCAAAAACAAGCAGGACTTACCCCTAGTGTTGGCGAAGGAATTTCCATCACCATTAATTATGATCCTAATCTGCCTGTGATTCCAGGGCTTACTTTCGTTGATGAAGCGGTACAGTTACAAATGGTCATCAATGATTTGCAATCCGTTGGAGCCACTGCCATCGCCATTAATAATGAACGCTTAATTACCACCTCGAGCATTCGTTCAGTGAATGGCTTGACTACTAGATCAGGACCATTTTCAGGAGTAGTTCAAGTGAATGGTGAGCCCATTGCTGCACCCTATGTGATTGATGTGATCGGATCTATCCCCCCTATTATGAACTTAATTGCAGCGGAGGGGCTCAAGGATCAATTTTCGATTCTCGATCAATCATTTCAGGTTAAAGTGTATCGTGCGCCAACGTTATTGCACGTCCCCGCTTATACAGGGGTTTTGCCAGGTCAGTATTCGACAGAGGTGGGGATGTAGTGTATTTTCTCTTGCCTGTTTTCGGACTTTTATTAGGACTCATCGTGGGATTGGACGTGAATTTTAAGGTCCCCACTCAGTATGGAGCCTATTTGTCTGTAGCTATGTTGGCAGCGCTCGACACGGTCTTTGGAGGGCTTAAGGCGGGTTTGCAACATAAGTTTGATGCGCGCGTATTTTTGTCAGGTTTTTTTTCAAACACGTTGCTTGCTGCGCTCTTTGCGTTTGTAGGATCCCTTTTGGGCGTTGATTTGGCATTGGCAGCAGTGGTGGCTTTTGGTGTCAGGATTTTCAATAATTTGGCGGAGATTCGTCATTTAATTTTAACTAACAAGAAAATCCAATCCCATTGAAAGGTGATTCATGATACTATCTATTTAGCTTGTATTATTTCGGTAAGTTGAGTGCCAACTGTTTTTTGGTTGTGGGAAGGAGAGTGCCACTCCTTGTCAAAAGGAGATTTAATTGTAGGACTTGATATTGGTACGTCTGCAGTGCGAGTGATCATAGGTGAAATTTCTGGTCATTCAGTCAATATTATCGGTGTAGGCACTGCAAAAAGTGATGGAATCAAAAAAGGTTCTATCATCGACATTGATAAAACGGTGTTATCCATTAGAGCAGCGATTGATCATGCGGAACGCATGGTCGGAATCACCATTCATGCGGCTTTTGTCGGCGTCTCTGGTAGTCACATTGCGCTAGAACCAAGTCACAGTGTGATTGCTGTTCAGTCTGAAGATCGAGAGATTGCAGAGGAAGATGTGGCACGGGTCGTTGCAGCGGCGCGCACGATTAATTTGCCTCCAGAGCGGGAAATCGTCGACGTGGTGCCAAGAGAATATACTGTTGATGGACTGAGTGAGGTCTCTGATCCTCGTGGTATGTTGGGCGTTCGTTTGGAAGTAGATGCCTATGTGGTAACGGGTGCGAAAACTGTGTTACACAATCTTTTACGGTGTGTCGAACGAGCGGGTATTGAAGTGTTGGGAACAGTGTTCATGCCACTTGCTGCCGCTGAACTTGTGCTATCTGAGGATGAAAAAAACTTAGGTGTATTATTGGCTGATATTGGAGCCGGCTCGACGACGCTCACGGTATTTGAACATGGTGTTTTATCTAAATACGCGGTGATTCCACTTGGTGGCGACATTGTCACCAGTGATATCACGGTTGGCTTGCAAACTGGGACAGAGGCCGCGGAATCCGTAAAGTGCAAATACGGCACTGCTGAAGTTGGGTTAGCGCTAGAAGAGGAAAAGTTCAAGGTATCGCGAATAGGTAGTAGTCTAGAAAAAGAATTTACATCGGTGGATTTAGCTTATATCATAGAACCGCGCATGCAAGAGATATACCAGTTTATTTTTCAGGAAGTGGAACGCTTGGGGTATCCACAGGGGTTGCCTAGCGGATACGTCTTCACAGGGGGTGGCATGCTGCTAAAAGGTGCCAGTCAGTTGGCGGAATTAGAGTTAAATTCGCCAGTGCGCATCGCTTACCCTGATTTTGTAGGCGTGCGTGATCCTTCATATGTGGGGTGTGTGGGACTTATTCATCACATTGCACGTTATTATCAACGTTCCGCTGGCAGTGCGAACGCATCTAACAAGCGAGTGAAAAGCGGAGCGGGAACGATACAGCGGATAAAAAACTGGATCCAAGACTTTATTTAGCAGTTGATTGTGCGTCAAGGAGGACGTGGAATGTTGGAATTTGATTTTGAAGTCAGTTCGCTTGCAACTATCAAGGTTATCGGTGTGGGCGGTGGAGGTTGCAATGCAGTCAATCGGATGATCGAAACTGGGCTTCGTAACGTGGACTTTATCACGGTGAATACGGATGCTCAGGCACTTCAGTTATCCAAAGCGCAGGAAAAAATTCAGATTGGTGAGAAATTGACGAGGGGACTTGGTGCCGGGGCTAATCCTGAAATTGGGAAAAGAGCCGCGGAAGAAAGTCGCGAATTGATTATGAACGCTCTGAGTGGTGCGGATATGGTATTTGTCACTGCTGGTATGGGTGGTGGTACTGGGACGGGTGCGGCACCCGTGATTGCGGAAATCGCCAAAGAACTCGGGGCGCTCACTGTGGGGGTCGTTACGAAACCATTTGCTTTTGAAGGCAGAAGACGCATTTCCCAAGCAGAAGCAGGAATCGCTGCACTTAAGGAAAAAGTGGATACGTTGATCGTGATTCCAAATGATCGGTTACTGGAAATTGTCGATCGCAACACGCCAATATTAGAAGCATTTCGTGAAGTGGATAACGTGCTCCGGCAAGGCGTCTCTGGAATTTCTGATTTGATCTCAGAAGCAGGGTTAATCAACGTCGACTTTGCTGATGTGAAGACCATCATGACAGAACGCGGTTCTGCTTTAATGGGAATTGGCGTGGCTTCTGGTGAAAACCGCGCGTCAGAAGCAGCACAAAAGGCGATTCGCAGCCCACTTCTTGAGACGTCTATCGAAGGGGCGAAGGGGGTGCTTATTCAAGTCGCAGGTGGGGAGTCTTTGAGTCTCTTTGAAGCGACTGAGGCAGCAGAAATTATTAAAGAGACAACGGATCCGGAAGTCAATTTAATTTTTGGTGCAGTGATTAAGCCTGATTTGAAAGATGATGTGGTCGTAACTGTAATTGCGACCGGATTTGAGGCTCATAGCAGCTCTCCCACTCCGCGTCCCATCGCAAGTCGTGACGCCAATCGCACTTCAGTTCATCAAACAACTAGTAGCGATAACCTTGATATACCAGCGTTTTTGCGTAACCGTAATAACAACAGACCATAAGATTCCTATATGTATAGAAAGCCCGGGAAAATTTCTCCCGGGCTATTTCAGGTGATGACACAATTAATGTTTTGACTTCCCATTTCGGAACCATGGCACTCCAGAAAGAAGTATGGAAAGACAAAAAAGTATGCGAATGAACCATTCATTGTTCATGTTCGCGTCACCCCCGCTATACAGTGCCACCATTCTATGATAAGGGGACGACTTATATCGGAAATTCGCGAATTGACGTGCGCAGTTTGCCAGAAGCTTGGCGTTCAATTTCCGGCACTTTTTCCACTTGAATTGATATTTTTCCCATTTTTTCGAGTATACCATTCACAAATTGATCTACATCACCTTGATTGAGGTCATCGTGCAAAAGTATGCGTAGCGTCATTTCTGTCCTAGTTTTTTGAACTACCTGAAATTGCCTGATGGTGGGTAATATACGTGCAAGATTGGTAAAAAACTGGCCATTGACATAAGCCCCGTCTAGCGTAATGAACGTGTCATTTTCCCTGCCATCCAAACTTTTTATTAAGGGGAGTTCTCTACCACAGGCACATGTTTCTTCAGTGAGTGAAATGACATCTCCTAATTGGTAGCGTAGTCTTGGCATCGAAAAGTTGTTCAGGTCTGTTACGATGACGAGCCCACGTTCACCCATGGGGGCGGGAGTTTTAGTTTGCATATCTGCTACTTCTATCCATGCAGTCTCCACGTTAATGTGCATATTGCCACTGGGACATTCATACGCTAACAGACCGCCGTCCCGTGCGCCATATTCATTGATGACCGGACAGTGGAAGGCATTTGCAATCACTTCGCGATCACCAGGATGCAACGTTTCCGCAGTATTGAGAACGGCTTTTATTGGCGTGCGTAACGTTCTGTTTTCTTCGATCATAAAATCAGCAAAAAGTCGCAACGCAGACGCCCAGCCGAACAAGTAACGCGGCTGGAAATGATCGATGAGATCTAAGTATTCCTTGAGTTTTTCTCTGCGCAAATCAAATGAGGGGATAAACACTTGATTTTTTAAGTAGCGATCTTTTAAACGTTGCATGCGCAGTTGCTGGCGACTTAATTCAATAGGAGAACCCCAAATCATCACGCAAGGATCACCGATCTGAATGTCCCACCAAGATAAGCCTCGCCATCTTGCTGCCTCGTAGTATTCGACAGTTTGGCGATCAATGTAAAATAGCACCGGTTGTCCGGTAGAGCCTCCGGTACGGTTCAAAATGAGCGTATCACGATTCGCTTCATCTGCCACTAGGCGATCAAAATTTTCGCGGACTATGTCTTTTGTTAAAATTGGAAAATGCGTGAGTGCTTCGCCCGGGTTGCTTTCAATTAACGGCTTAAGATCAGCATACTCACGATAATAGGGAACATGCGCAATAGAATATAAGAGTAACTTGCGCAGTTTGTTTTCTTGTAACTCTTTCAATTGGTGGAGAGGTAACACTTCAGACGCTTGCAATTCAATTAAATCCTGACGGATGCGATTGCCCTTGATGAGTTCCATTAACGGATAGACAACGTGTTGGATGATAGCAGTTTTCGGTCTCAGATCACTTCACCTCAGTGAATTAGTATAGCATAAAATGGTCGCAATACTGTTCGTTGCGGCAACTAATTATCCGATTTACCTCCACCATCAATGGTGCGGTATAATAGAGGATGATTGGAATATTGTTCCCTAACTAAACTTAAGTAATTGCAGGAGGGCTAAGTGTTGCCAATTGTACAGCTGCAGGATGGGATTCGCTTTGAGGTACAGGAGAATCAGAAATTGGTGCTTGCTTTAGAAGATCATGGCGTGGCGATTTTGCATCGATGTGGGGGTCATGCTCGTTGTACGACTTGCCGAGTGGAAATTTTTGCGGGAGTTGCCACTCCCATGCAGGCCGCTGAAGAGGAGATTTTGCTGCGAAAGGGATTTAATCCTACGCATGAACGCCTGTCCTGTCAAATTCGAGTGCAGGGAGACCTCATCGTTGAGCCCGCATTGACAGTGGACACGGCCGGCATGGACGCCGGTCCGCGACCCAAGGACTAGTGATCGTGAAAACGGGGATAGTGACGTCATTTTTTCGCACAGTAGGATTTCTTGGCACATTAGTACTAATTATTAGCGTGGCTACTTATTGGACCATGCATGTACCTAGTACGATCGATCAGTTGATTGCACACAGCAGCCCTGCTGATCAACGTGCGGTGCAAGTGGAACAAGTTGTGCTTGCTCATGTTAAAAAAAGTCGTTCTTCCATGATACTTTATTTGAATCCTGGTGATATTGGCGATAATTTTTATCGCCTCAGGTATGCCCTATATCCGATTCAATTTGTGCCATATTGGTCATGGACACGCCCTAATCAAGGCGGTAAAGTGTGGACATTGCCTGTGTTTACTACGATTTCGGGATTGCGCAAAACGATGCTCACCTATCATGTCAATTATGTCTTGGCTGTCAGCAGTCCTGCAATACTAGATTATTTACATCGTTCGCATGCTGAAAATTATTTGTTTCGCGTGAATCAGCAACTGTTAAAATCAGGAGATTCTCTTTCTCAATCCTTAGCCGAGGTGACCAGATGGCCTTAACTGTAATGGCTTGGTTGTTGTTTGTCTTTACTGTATGGGGAAGTGGCTTTGTCCTCTTGCGCCCGTTTGTACTTTTACGTACGGAACGCGCCGCTTTGGGGTTTGTGGTAGGTGCTACGCTGCTTCCATTTGTTTTGTTTTTGGTTAATACGATTACGCATGTGCCACTTCTTGGTGAAGGGAGAACTGGATTTTTCTTTACCATTATTCTTGTCATGATCCTTTTTGCATTTTTATTTATTGAGCTTTTTTCAAAACGCAAAAAGGCACTAAAAAAGCTTGATCTTGATCGGATGAGTCCACTGGCGATGTTGACCCACCCGATACGCTTAGTGCTTTGGCTATCCTTGATCATTTTTTTCTACCTTGTGGTGCAAGGAGTGACCAAACCCATTTATGGGTGGGATGAATTTTCTTATTGGCTCTATGCAGCTAAATTGCTTTATTTATCAGGGGGAGCTAGTACGGCGCTTCGCCATGATTTATATTCCTCTTATCCGTTAGGGTTTCCTTATCTAGTGGCATGGTGCTATCACTTTATCAATATGACCTCAGTTAGCGCAGCCAAATGGATTTCACCGATGGTGACATTTGCCACGTTGGTCGTGATCAATCGGGCCTTGTTTCGTTCTGGCGTTCGGTCCATTTATGCCTTGTTTGGCATTTCGTTAGTAGCATGGGGGTCTTATCTCATGCTGTATTATAATTGGGTGGCCTTTGGCGAAATGATTTATGTCGATACGTATGGCATCGCTATGCTTTATGCGTCGATGTGGCTGAGAGATAAGCAAACATCTGATCTGGTATTATCCGGATTGGTTTTAGGATTGAGCACTTTTTTGCGTGTAGATGGTGACTATATTGCAATCTTTACGCTTGTCATACTATTTGTCGCAAATTGGAAAAGCAAATCTACGCTTTCAATTAGACAAAGAATCGGTGTGCTTGTGCTTGTCTTAGTACCGGTTATCATATGGCACTTATTTCGTATGACTTTTCACATTGATAGCGGTTGGACGACGCGAGTGTCGCTAGCCACCATTAGCACTCGCCTACATCCGCCAGTTTTTCCGTCACTTTTATATTCGATGTGGGCAACAATAACAGATATGAGCAATTATCCGATCGATCTGCTCTTGCCATTGTTAATTATCACTTGGCCATTCTCACGAAGAAGAGATGTTTTTTTTCTTACTGTTGTGATTTTGGCTCAAATTGCTTATTTAATGGTGGCGTACCTCACCGTTTTTACTACTTTTGAAGCGATGCATGCTTCAAGTTTGCCACGGTACATGCTTCGTAATGATCCACTTATCGCCATTGCCTTTACATTACTTATCAGTGGGAAACAGCAGAAAAATAATATGGATCGCAAGCGCAAGAAACGCACATCCTCGAATTTTGTCTTCAAATAAGCCTAGAAAAATTGCATCAAACGACAGCTTTTGCACTATACATAAACTATACTGTGGGCAACTTGGGTGGGGGATGGCCTGTGGTTGTCTATGTGGATTTAGCTTTCGCTATCAATTTTTGTATTGACGCCGTGTTACTCTATGTGACTGCAGCGTTGTTTCATGCCAATAACAAGTTCTATCGTATTGGGATCGCAGCGGGGATAGGTTCATTGTATGCCGTTGCCACGTTATTTCCCGGACTGCACATTTTGGCAGCTAGTCCATTTAAGTTGTTGGCTGCTTTTGTGATGTCGGCACTGGCGATGGGGAGCATAATGGATGTGCGCAGGCGTGTTGGATGGCGTAATTTGATTGTGCGTTTTTTAGGATTTATCGGTGTCTCAGCAGCGAGTGGTGGCATGCTTCTTGCCATGCAAAGTTTGCTGTCGCCGACCTCTTCGACGCTTGGACAACTTATGTACGTACATCATCAGGTAGTGTGGTGGACTAGCCTTAACACCGCCTTGTGGGCTATCTTGTTACCGCTTGCGGCGCTCGTTGTGTTGTCACTTTATCGCAAAGCCAATCGGGGATGGCATATGCATGCTTTATATACTCGCGTGCGTTTCTCTCTAGATGATGCAACCATGTTGGAAGTAAGGGCACTCATCGATTCAGGCAATATTTTAAAAGATCCTATTGCACATCTCCCTGTGGCGATCATAAAAATAGATGCCGCGAAAACTATACTTCCACCATCAATCTATGACTTAGTCAGCGAACAAATAGATCCCTATCAAGTGCTGCAGGTCATCAGTGCTCAATTTCCTGAATGGGTAGGTCGGTTTCATTTTATACCCTATCAGGGGATCGGAGGAAAAAGTGGGGTGATGCTCGGCGTCAAACTTGAGCAGGCCGTGATGTGGGATGGGGGCAAAGCAAGGTCACTATTGCCAATGATTCTCGCGTTCTCTAAAGCGGCAGACTTTCCCCAAGCAGATTTTGAATGCATCATTCCAGCTACGCGCGCATCGACACATAAAGGGGGAACGGATACGGATGCACTCACCACTTCGTCTGAAATTCACACTGTTCATACTTCGCATTCAGCTTAAATTCGGTATCGGGTCTGAGCCCATTGCTTATGTAGGGGGAAGTGAAGCACTTCCGCCGCCGCTTAACCGTGAAGAAGAAGCGTTTTTACTAGAAAAATTACCAAGCGGCGACATGGCGGTACGGTCGTTACTTATTGAACGCAATCTGCGGCTTGTCGTATACATTGCTCGTAAATTTGAAAATACTGGAATTAATATTGAAGATTTAGTATCGATCGGCGCGATCGGTTTGATCAAGGCGGTAAACACTTTTGATACGGAGAAAAAAATCAAACTAGCTACATATGCGTCAAGGTGTATTGAGAACGAGATTTTAATGTTTTTGCGAAGGAACAATAAGGTGCGTGTAGAAGTGTCGTTTGATGAGCCGTTAAATGTGGATTGGGACGGCAATGAATTACTTTTATCAGATGTGCTAGGCACTGAAAATGATACGATTTATCGAGATATTGAGGAAGAGGTAGATCGTGAACTTCTTTATGATGCATTGGACAAACTGGGGGACAGAGACAAACGTATCATGGAGTTGCGTTTTGGACTTCAAGGTGGGGAAGAGATGACGCAAAAAGATGTGGCTGATCTATTGGGTATCTCGCAATCTTACATTTCTCGATTGGAAAAAAGAATTATTAAGCGTCTGCGCAAAGAATTTAATCGCATGATGTAACTGCATAATTCTCCCTTGTAAGGACATACTGGTACACGAGTTCGGGTATGTCGCTTGGAGGGAACCACTTGAAGCGTACAAAAGTAGAAATTTGCGGAGTAAATACATCACAATTGCCCGTCTTGACCAACGCGGAAATGAGAAAACTTTTTTCTCAATTGCAAAGCGGTCAAATCTTTGCAAGGGAAAAATTGATTAGTGGCAATTTGCGTCTGGTACTGTCTGTGATACAGCGATTTAACAACCGTGGGGAATATGTGGACGACTTATTTCAAGTGGGCTGTATTGGCCTCATGAAGGCCATTGATAATTTCGATTTGTCACAAAATGTGAAATTTTCAACTTATGCGGTGCCGATGATTATCGGAGAAATTCGCCGTTATTTACGTGATAATAACCCCATTCGAGTAAGTCGTTCCCTGCGTGACATCGCTTATCGCGCGTTGCAAGTACGCGATCGTTTGACTAATCAAAACCTAAAAGAACCGACGGTGGCTGAAATCTCAGAGGAGATGCAAGTCACAAGAGAAGATGTGGTGTTGGCACTTGATGCCATTCAAGACCCTGTGTCACTTTTTGAGCCTATTTACCATGATGGCGGAGATCCGATATTTGTCATGGATCAAATTAGTGACGAACAAAATCATGATGTTCGATGGGTAGAGGAAATTTCCATTAAAGAAGCCATGAAACGGTTATCTGAGAGGGAAAAACGAATTCTTTCCATGCGTTTTTTTGAAGGCAAGACGCAAATGGAAGTGGCAGATGAAATTGGCATCTCTCAGGCGCAAGTTTCACGCTTGGAAAAAGCGGCCATCGGTCATATGCAAAAATACATTAAGTGATTTACGTCTAAGTGGAGAGCAAATTTTCCATGCTTCTTTCATAACGTAGAAAGAGACATTCTTTGACGTCGTGACAAGGTAGGGTGGAAGGTGAGAGCAGGGGAACTGCAAACCAAAGACGTGATCAACATCGTAGATGGTCGCAAACTCGGCAGTATTGGTGATTTGGAAATTGATCTAGAGACGGGATTCGTAAGAGCATTGATCATACCACCTGAAGGAAAATTTTTTGGATTTTTTTCTAAAGGTGATGAAGTGGTTATTGCTTGGGATCAAATTGTAAAAATCGGTTCAGATGTCGTGCTCGTTGATCTTCGCTTGGCCAATGACAGATCGTATCTCTCATCGAGTTCTACAACTGATTTTTCTGGACGATATGGATAGTGTGCTGTGATCTGCAGCCACTGTTTTTTTTGTGCTAAGATGGGGTAGAATTGGGGGGATCGCAGTGCAAACAATGGTCAATGATTGGTTGTCAAGCGGTATCGTAGCGGGGGTTACCAGCCGTGCGGGAGGTAGTAGTAGTATTCCGTATGAAAGTATGAATTTAGGGCTGCATGTGGGCGATAATTCGGCAGATGTGCTAGTTAACAGAGATCGTTTGGCCTCGGCAATCGCGATGGTACCTGAGCGTTTCGTGTATGCGCAGCAAGTGCATGGCAACATGGCCAAACGGGTGGGCAAGCGCGAGGCGGGACGAGGCGCTTTCTCTTTTGCTGATGCGATTGCTGATGCAGATGGGCTTGTCACCTCAGATGCTGGTGTCGTGCTGTTGACACTTGCGGCGGATTGCGTGCCCGTACTCTTTGCAGGAATTGAATCAAAGGTGGTCGGAACGGCACATGCAGGCTGGCGTGGGGCTACTAGTGGTGTGATTTCCTCGACTGTCACGATGATGTATGACATGGGTGTCAGTGCAAAAGAACTGTATGTGGCGATTGGCCCCGCCATTCGCGGTTGTTGCTATGAAGTGGATGAACCAGTGGTCGCGGCAGTGAGAACGGCATATCGTCGATTTGCTCCAGGGAGGGAGCCAGCTTTGCGTCAATCACCCCGGTCAAATGATCGGTACATGCTGGACATCCCCACACTTATTCGTGATGAACTGCATGCGCTTGACGTGCACACGGATCACATTCAAGACATGGGAGTGTGCACACATTGTGACCCTCATTATTTTTCCTATCGCCGTGAGAACGGACAGACAGGGCGTCAAGGGGCGTTTATCTATATAAAACAAGGGGATTAGTAGATGGATGAGTCTTACCAGTTGCTGGTGCGTAATCGCTTGCAACAATTGCAGCTTGAAATCCAACAAATTCTCGATTTAGCGGGGGATTCATCGCGACTCGTGCGTCTGATTGCCGTGACCAAGTACATAGACACTGCCGTGATGAGCGATCTGGTGCAGGCAGGCGTTACTGATGCGGGAGAAAATCGCTGGCAGGTGGCTCGCGCTAAGGTGGTGGATTTTCCACAGGTTCAGTGGCATTTTATTGGGCCCTTGCAGCGCAACAAGGCACGCCACATCGCTCGTCATTTCTCATGGGTACATAGTGTGAACGGGCTTGAACTTGCAAAAGAACTATCAACGTGTGCGCTGGAATTTGGCAAATCGCTTAATGTGTTATTGCAAATTAACATTTCTGGTGAGGAGCAAAAGTTTGGCGTAACCCCTGATGAGGCGCTGGGGCTGCTTGAGGGTTGCGCGATGCAAAAGGGAATCACAGTTCAAGGACTGATGGGCATTGCTCATCACACCAACGATGAGACTACCATCAGGCGCGAATTTCAGGCGCTTAAAACGCTGCGAGATGAGCTGCAATTACGTGCAGGAATTCAGTTGCCAGAATTATCGATGGGCATGTCGGCGGATTATCCAATTGCGCTTGCAGAGGGAGCAACAATGTTGCGCATTGGACGAAAACTAATTTTAAAAGAAGGGCTCGCACAATAGTTGGATTTAGTGTATCTTTAAGATTAATAGAATACGTTTACTATAATTGTAAAGGAGGATGATATGCGTGTTGCAACGTGTGATGAATTTTTTAGGGCTTGGCGAAGAAGAAGAAGAAGAATATGAAGAAGATGATTTGCCAGAAGAACTTCCTACAATGGCTGATTCTGAACCAGCTTATGGTCGTAAGGGAGGAACGGTAGTAAATTTGCATACACAAAAGCAAGTGCGTGTCGTGCTTACCGAACCAGGGAACTATGAGGAAACCCAAATTATTGCAGATCACTTAAAAGCACATCGTTCCGTAGTGGTCAATTTGCACATGGTTTCTTTTGATGTGGCAGAAAAAATTGTGGATTTTTTGAGCGGCTGTGTTTACGCAATTGGTGGCAGTATGCAAAAATTAGGTCATCTTGTATTCCTTTGTGCTCCTGACAACGTGGATGTACAGGGAGCAATTAGTGAATACTTGGAGAGCGAGAGTCGAACACAACTGAGGTGAAGCAGTGGGATTAATTGTCGTCCGTCTAGTTAACTGGGTAATAACAATTTACTGGTATTTAATTATTGCCAGGATTTTGTTGAGCTGGTTTCCTGATATTTCTAATATGAGTTTTGGGCAGTGGGTTTTTCGGTTGACAGAACCTTATTTAGCACCTTTTCGAAGAATTATTCCACCGTTGCCACTCGGTGGGATGTATTTGGATATCTCTATTTATGCAGCCATCATTGCGTATTATTTTGCAGAACAAGGGCTCATGTGGCTTGTGCAATATTTACTGATTATTACGGGATTATACTAATAGGCGGGCTTGTTGCATGAAGGAACATGTACTCACTCACTTTCGTCCTTCAGAAGCGGAAGCGGTAAAACGGCTTGACGAGTTTGCAAGGCGCGCTAATCAAAACGGTCGCATGTTATTGACGGCGTTTCTGACGCCTCGGGAATTAGAAATAGCGGGAATGATGGCTGCTCGTAATGATGTGCATGTGCATTTTTTTGGAGGGTATACGCAGGCCGAACGGGTGCGTGTGGTATTTGACCCCTTTGCACAAGATGATTGGGAAAATGTAGCTGATCGTTTTGAACTTGCTTGTTTAAAAATTGTTAGTGCGCATCGCGAACTATTACGGCATCAGGATTATCTGGGCGCTCTGCTGGGATTGGGAACACAAAGAAACCAAATTGGGGATATTGTAATTTCAAAGGAACCAGGCATTGCTTTTGTGTTTTGTGTTCATCAAATGGCATTATATTTCGTTGAACATTATACGCATGTGGGAAAAGTACCGATTACTATCGAGTGGTTGCAACGTACGCCTGATTTGCAGGATGTAGAGAGACGTTTGGATGAACATGTGTTTACATTGAAATCTCTGCGTTTAGATGCGTTGGTGGCACATGCTTTTGGATTTTCAAGAAGCAATGCCATTACCCCGATTCAGACAGGAAAAGTACAACTTAATTTTAGTGTGTGTACCGATGTGACAGCAGAAGTGGCAGTAGGTGATGTGATTTCTTTGCGTGGTGAAGGTCGCATCCGCATTCTCTCTATTGATGAGAACGCCAAAAGTGGTCGGCAATTTGTACGGATTGGAAAATATATTTGAAGAGTGCGTGAATGCGTACATAGGAGGTAGACGTGCTGTGCCATTAACCCCCCTGGATATTCATAATAAAGAGTTTAAGCGAGCACTCCGTGGTTACAATGAAGATGAGGTCAATGATTTTCTCGATCGCATCATCAAAGACTATGAAGGATTAATTCGACATAATAAAGAGTTAGAAGAGCGGCTCACACAAACTGAGGAACAGATCAAGCATTTTCGTGCCATGGAAGATTCGCTTGGTAAGTCAATCATGCTTGCGCAAGAAACGGCAGAAGAGTTGAAGCAAAATGCGCGCAAAGAGGCACAACTGGTGATTCGGGAATCAGAGAAAAATGCTGACCGCATCATTCAAGAAGCGTTGAACAAGGCGCGCAAAAGCTCCATTGAGCTAGATGAGATTAGAAAACAAGCGATGGTTTTTCGTGCGCGGTTTCGATCTTTGATACAGGCACAAATGGAAATGTTAGAATCAAACGTATGGGAAGAGATTGTCGAACAGCCCGCGGACTAGTGCCTTTTTTATGCATACAAAGGGCTTTATAAAGATGTCTGCGCTCCTAGTGGTTTGGGTGGCGGACTTTTTTATTTTATACAAGTGGAGGCTTTGTGATGGAATACGATCAAACGCTTAATTTGCCAACAACGAATTTCCCCATGCGCGGGAATCTTCCGGCACGAGAACCAGAGATGTTGAAACACTGGCAAGAAATTAATTTGTATCAGGAAGTACAAAAAAGTAGAGCAGGGAAACCAAAGTTTATTTTGCATGATGGTCCACCATATGCTAATGGCAATACGCATATTGGGCATGCACTCAACAAAATCTTAAAAGACATGGTAGTGAAATCTAAAACCATGGACGGTTTTGATGCGCCTTATGTACCTGGTTGGGACACTCATGGATTGCCAATTGAGACTGCGATTATTAAAGCGCAGAAGTTAAATCGTCATGAGATTCAGGTGACCGATTTTCGTGCGGCATGTGCACAGTACGCGCAATCTTTTATTGACATACAAAAGGAACAGTTTATTCGCTTTGGCGTGCGTGGTGACTATGATCATCCGTATGTGACAATGACGCCGGATTATGAGGCGGCACAGATTCGCGTTTTTGGCGCGATGGCGGAAAAAGGGTACATATACAAGGGATTAAAGCCGGTTTACTGGTGTCCATCTTGTGAAACTGCGCTGGCGGAAGCGGAAATTGAGTACGCCAACAAGCGTTCTCCCTCTATTTATGTAAAATTTGCGGTGCAAGACGGATTGGGGCAGTTGCCAGACGATGCACATTTGGTCATCTGGACAACTACGCCGTGGACGATACCTGCCAATGTGGCGATTGCGCTTGGGTCTGATTTTGAATATTCATTGATCCTTGTGCAAGGAGAAAAACTGCTACTTGCCACTGCGCTTGTGGAAGAAGTGCTCAAGGCAGCGGGTCTCGCACAGGAAAATTATGAGTTAGTTAAGACGTTTAAAGGTCGCGAATTAGAAGGTGTGGTCGCTCGTCATCCTTTTTATGATCGACCGTCTGTGGTGATTCTTGGCGATCACGTTACGTTGGAGACTGGTACGGGTGCGGTACATACGGCAACTGGCCATGGTATGGATGACTATTTGGTCGGGCTTAAGTATGATCTGCCGATCCTTGCGCCGCTTGATGACAAGGCGCGGTTTACGGAAGCGGCAGCGCCGTTTGCGGGAATTTTTTATGCAAAGGCTAATCCGCTGATCGTAGAAAAATTACAGGAGTCAGGGGCCTTGTTGGCTTCAAGTGAGATTGAGCATCAATATCCGCATTGCTGGCGGTGTAAAAATCCAGTTATTTTTCGCGCGACAGAACAGTGGTTTGCCTCTATTGAAGCGTTTCGGGAAAATATGCTGCAAGAAATTGACCGCGTGGATTGGGCGGTTTCGTGGGGGAAAATACGCTTACACAACATGATCGCGGATCGCACCGACTGGTGTATTTCTAGACAGCGCACATGGGGTGTGCCGATCCCTGTGTTTTATTGTGAAGATTGTGGAGAGACACTTTTAAGCCATGATACCATCGAGCATGTGGCGGGACTTTTTGAGCAACATGGCTCGCAAATCTGGTTTGAAAAATCAGCGAGTGAACTGCTGCCACGCGGCCA
>JAJZCJ010000333.1 GCA_021846145.1 Bacillota bacterium | reverse complement strand
TGAATTTCTGGAGTGTTAATGTATTTGGTAAGATTAATTCGATTGTTACTGCGATCAAGTTCATTGTTCCTTTATTGACTATTATTATCCTTTTCACGCAGTTCCACGGAGTGAATTTCACTTCTCATGGATTTGCCACACATGGGTTTTCAGGTATTGAAAGTGCGGTTTCCACTGGTGGTATCGTTTTTGCCTTCCTTGGTTTTAGGCAATCGGTCGACTTTGCTGGTGAAGCAAAAAATCCGCAACGCAATGTGCCTTTATCAATCATTATTGCAATTGTTCTAGGCGCGGTGTTATATGTGCTCTTGCAAGTGGTATTTATCGGTGCAGTGCCCGCTAGCAGCCTTGCTGGTGGTTGGGATAGTTTATCATTTAAAGCTCCCTTCGCTAACTTAGCAATGCTTCTCGGATTTGGATGGCTTGCGACCTTCCTATTTATTGACGGTGCTATTTCTCCTAGTGGAACAGGTAATATTTATCAATCCTCCACTGCTCGCATTATTTTTGCATGGGCGAGAACGGGTACTTTCTTTAAGGTATTTAGCAAAGTAGATCCTAAGACAGGGATTCCTCGCGCAGCAATGATCCTCGCCTTTATCTTGGCGGTATTCTGGACCGGTCCATTTCCGATCTGGAGTCAATTGGTTGGCGTTGTATCATCTGCTACTGTAATGACGTACATTATCGGTCCAATTTCTGCGGCGTCGTTCCGCAAGACAGCACCTGATATGCGTCGTCCTTTCAGACTTGGTGGGATGAATGTTATTGCGCCTATCGCCTTCATTGTTGCTTCACTGATTATCTACTGGACAGGGTGGAGTATTGATAGTTGGTTGATCGGACTGCAAATTATTGTCTTCGTACTGTATTTGTTAATGAAAAACGTCATGCCAACACAAGCTGTGCCATTCAGTCAACAAATTAAATCCTCTTGGTGGCTTGTTGTTTATTTCGTGGCCATGTTCTTCATTTCGATGTTCGGTAATTTTGGTGGTGGAAAAGGCGCAATTGCGGCTCCTTACGACCAGTTATTGATTATCGTCGTCGCATTGATTGCTTACTATTGGGGAGTGGCCTCCGCGTTGCCAAAACCTGTTCTGCTTGATCATGAAGAGACGGAAGAAGCGTACGACGGAGAAATTGCTAGCCTGTAAACTACAAATTCCAAGCCTGTCAGGGTCACCTGACAGGCTTTTTTGCGACGAGAGGTTGTTCGATGCTATGATCAAATGGTAATCAGGAGGTGGTATCGGTGACCGTTCAATTTCCAGATGGTTTTTTGTGGGGGGCAGCTACGGCGGCGTATCAAGTGGAAGGCGCAACCAAGGAAGATGGTCGCGGCGCATCGATTTGGGACGTTTTTGCCCATACGCCTGGTAAGGTGTACGAAGGACACACGGGGGATGTGGCATGTGATCACTATCATCGGTTTTCGGAAGATGTGGCGCTGATGGCGGATTTGGGACTTACCTCTTATCGTTTTTCAATAGCGTGGCCGCGCATATTTCCAGAACAAGGTGTATTGAATCAAAAAGGAATCGATTTTTATAAGCGGTTATTGGAAGCATTGCACCAGCATCAGATTGCACCCACTGCGACATTGTACCATTGGGATTTGCCGCAATGGTTGGAAGATGCGGGAGGTTGGCGATCTCGTGATACGATAAATTACTTTGTCGAGTATGCTGACACGATGTTTCGTGCATTTGGGGATGATGTTCCTAAGTGGATTACTCACAATGAGCCTTGGTGTACGTCATTTCTGGGTCATGCTTTGGGTCAACACGCACCAGGGCATACGGATTGGAAAGAGGCGCTACAAGTATCCCATCATTTGCTGCTGTCTCATGGCGAAGTTGTTGATGTGTTCCGACATGCAGGGCAAAAAGGACAAATCGGCATTACCTTGAATCTCACTCCCGTGGAAGCGGGAACTGATCGTTTAGAAGATCAGATGGCTGCACAAGTGGTAGATGGCAATAGCAACCGTTGGTTTCTCGATCCGCTTTTTCACGGTGCATATCCTAAAGACATGCTGGCATTTTATCAACAAAAAGTTGGTCCACTGGATTTTATCTTGTCGGGTGATTTGGCGAAAATTGCCTTGCCGATTGATTTTCTTGGGGTAAATTATTATTTTCGAAATCGCGTGATTCATGATGCGAAAAGTGAGTTGTTTGGTATTCGCATTCTTCCATCAGAAGGAGAATTGACTGCGATGGATTGGGGGATTCATCCGGATTCGCTGTTGCAATTGCTAAAAAGGATACAGACAGACTATACGAATATTCCTATTTATATTACGGAAAATGGTGCAGCTTTTGAAGATCAAGTGGATCAGGGACAAGTGAAGGATGATCGGCGCACGAAGTATCTACATGATCATCTTGAGGCAGCGGCCCAATTTATCCAACAGGGCGGCAACTTGAAGGGGTATTATGTGTGGTCGTTGCTAGATAATTTTGAGTGGTCATACGGATACGCGAAGCGCTTTGGCATCGTGTATGTTGACTATGCTACGCAAGAACGAATCGTCAAAGATAGCGGCAAATGGTATCAACAAGTCATTCGAACTAATTCGCTAGGATGAAGTATTGTTATTTTGCGAACCTAGTAGAAGATTTTCAAAAAAACGAGAAACAGTCATGCTGATGGAAAGTAAACTTGGGTGAATCGGGCCACCATCAGGATAAAACTCGTGCATCGCGTTTTTGACCATGATCAGGCGTACGCTGTTGCCGGCATCTCGAAGACGATGGTACAACTCGATGGACTGACTTGGTGGCACCAAGGGGTCTTTTTCCCCTTGAATGATTAAAAACGGGGGATCTCCAGGCTGCACATAATTGATCGTGCTTTCTTGACGAATGGTGGTAGGCGTATAAAGTCCATAAACTGGATCGTTGAGGTTGCCGAACTTTTTCTGCCTTTTTTTTGCAAAATAAGCGCGGTTCGCTGGACCGAACATGTCGACGACACCGACTACGTTGCTTGATACACCAAGCCAAGGCCCAGCGACTCCGTAGGAAAAATTGCTAGTTAATCCAACAAAAGTCGCGAGTTCTCCGCCGCCACTATCACCTATCACAGCGATTTGCGAGGGGTCAATACCTAATCTGGCGGCGTTAGCGCGTAGGAAACGAATGGACGCTTTGGCATCTTCTAATTGGGCAGGCCACTTAAATGTGGGAGCCAACCGATAGTTGATCGAGGCAAAAGCAATTCCGTGCGCGATCAAGTCTTGTTCGATGCGCGTCATGACGAAATTGTGTGCAGTAGATTTTTCGCCAATGACGGCACTGCCTGAGTAGAGCCCACCGCCGTGAATATAGACCACCAATGGTAAAGGGGTAGCACTACTGTTTTGGGGGCGGAATATAAATAGACTT
>JAJZCJ010000332.1 GCA_021846145.1 Bacillota bacterium | reverse complement strand
ATGATGTGGTAGAGGATACGAAAGTAACTGACGAAGAATTAGTTCGTCAATTTGGCTCGGAAATTGCCAACTTGGTAGATGGAGTCACGAAGTTAAAGCGATTGCGCTTTGAGTCGCGAGAAGAGCAGCAGGCAGAAAACTTACGAAAAATGTTTCTCGCAATGGCAAAAGATATTCGTGTGGCACTCATTCGCCTTGCAGACCGCCTGCATAACATGCGCACGCTGAAGTATAGACCACCTGAAAAGCAGCGTAAAACAGCCGAAGAAACCTTAGAAATATTTGCTCCTTTGGCGCACCGTTTGGGCATGTCCACAATTAAGTGGGAACTAGAAGACACGTCTCTTCGTTACATGGATCCACAACAGTATTATCGAATTGTAAATTTGATGGTCAAAAAACGAGGAGAACGCGAGAAGTACATTCAACAAGTGATTGATGTAATGAAAAGTAAACTTGAAGAACTGAATGTTCGTGCAGAACTCTCAGGTCGGGCGAAACACATTTACAGTATCTATCGCAAGATGAAAGAACAGCACAAAGAGTTTAATGAAATATATGATTTGTTTGCTGTGCGAGTAATTGTGGATTCAGTCAAAGACTGTTATTCGATTTTGGGTATTGTTCACACCATGTGGAAGCCAGTGCCGGGCAGGTTTAAAGACTATATTGCTATGCCAAAACCAAATCTATATCAAAGTCTGCACACGACAGTCATTGGCCCCAATGGAGAACCACTAGAGATTCAGATTCGCACATGGGAGATGCATCGCACAGCGGATTATGGCATTGCAGCTCACTGGATTTATAAAGAACAAAATTACGGGAAAGACTCAGGTGCTGCCAGCTCGGCTAACATACAAACGACGCAAGGCACATTTGCTAAAAAACTAGCTTGGTTTCGTGAAGTGATTGAGTGGCAACAGGATTTCCGTGATGCCCAAGAGTTTCTTGAGACGCTTAAGATGGATTTATTTGCTGATCAAGTGTTTGTATTTACGCCCAAGGGTGATGTGATTGAACTACCTGCAGGGTCTTGCCCTATTGATTTTGCCTACCGAATTCACACCGATGTGGGGAATCGATGTGTGGGATCGAAGGTTAATGGTCGCATCGTTACGTTGGACACGCAGTTACACACAGGCGATATCGTTGAGGTGCTTACTTCCAAGCTTTCTTATGGTCCAAGCCAAGATTGGTTGAAAATCGCACAGACTTCCCAGGCCAGACAAAAAATACGTATGTGGTTTAAAAAAGAACGCCGAGACGAGAATGTGGAAAAAGGCAGGGAGTTGTTAGAAAAGGAAATTCACAAACACCGACTGGATCCACATGCTGTGATTGCTCAGTATTTACCAGATGTTTTAGGGAAATTAAACATTAACAAAATGGACGATATGTTTGCAGCGATTGGCTATGGTGGAATGTCAGCTACGCAAGTGATGACTCGCGTACTTGAACGGATGCGTAAGGATGAACCTGTTATTGACTCCGTAGATGCACTTCCTACATTGCCTGTGTATGAAAGAGACAAGGAACGTGAGCTCAAGAAAAAGGGTAATAATAAAAATAATCTAGGTGTGCGTGTCAAAGGCATTGATAACCTGTTGGTTCGTTTTTCGCGATGTTGCAATCCTGTTCCAGGTGATGAAATTACTGGCTTTGTGACGCGTGGACGCGGCGTATCTGTGCATCGTACAGATTGTCCTAATGTGATGGCTCTTGTTGAAGAGGGAAATCGGATTTTAGAAGTGGAATGGGAGCAGTCTTTAAGTCAGTCTTACAATGTCGATATTGAAGTGACCGCATTGGACCGCCGGGGCTTGATCAATGAGGTAATGAACGCCATCGTGGAAACGAAAACGGACATTACCGCCGTAGCAGGTAGGGCGGACAAGCGTAAAATGGCCACCATTTTGCTTAGCATTAGCATTCGTAATGTCGATCACTTGCGCCAAGTGGTGGATCGCATTAAAAGGGTGAAGGATATCTATGCGGTACGAAGGGTGATTCAATAAGGGAGCGATTAATACGTGAGGGCAGTTGTTCAGCGGGTACGCTTTGCCCGAGTGAAAGTGGGACAAGTGATTGTCGGCGAAATTGGACGGGGATTGCTTGTCTTTGTAGGGTTTACTCATTCTGATGCAAAGCCGGATTTAACCTATATGGCGGAAAAAATCCTTAATTTGCGTGTATTTGAAGATCCAGAAGGGAAAATGAACGATTCGTGTCTCGATGTGGGGGGCATGATTCTTTCGGTTTCGCAGTTTACATTGTACGGGGATACACGCAAAGGTAGGCGACCAAATTATATGGCGGCTGCCAAACCTGATTTTGCTAACGCGCTTTATGAAGAGTTTAATCAGTTCCTGCGGGAAAGTGGCTTGATTGTTCGAACAGGGCAGTTTGGCACCATGATGGATGTTGAACTGGCAAATGACGGGCCGGTCACCATCTGGCTAGATACGCAGCACTTGTAAACAACAGCATGGGGGATAAAAAATGTTGATTCAGTCCTTTGTTTTAAATGAACTATATACAAATACGTACGTTGTGGGTGAGCCGCATGGAGAAGTGTTTATTCTTGATCCTGGCGATGAAGAAATGCACGAGGTGATTGATTATGTGATGGAACAAGGGTTGACAGTGAAATATATTATCAACACCCATGCTCATTACGATCATGTGCTCGGCAATGAGCGCCTAAGGAAGCAGTTTGCAGCCCCGTTACTGATCAATGAACTAGAGCTCGATACCCTAACGCAATTGCCCAATATCACACAAATGCTTTTTAACCAATCGGTAGTTAGTAATCCTCCTGATCAGTATTTGCGCGAACATGATACGGTGGACGTGGGGCGCTATCAATTCCGCGTGATTGCTACGCCAGGACATAGCCCTGGCGGTATTTGCCTGTATGAAGCACAGGCAGGTGTTCTTTTCGCAGGGGATACTATATTTGCTGGAACGATTGGGAGAACAGACTTGCCAGGCGGAAATGCCATACAATTAATTCAGTCATTAAGGGAGAAATTATGGTCATTACCTGATGCAGTGGTGATCTATCCGGGACACGAAGAAGAGTCGACCATAGGAGAAGAAAGAATGCATAATCCTTATTTCAATTTCTCATAACTCATCAAGCGGTTTGCGGCCTTTGAATCCATCGGCGATGCCGTGCCAATATTTTATTTCCGGTTCATCTGCGCGCCAGCACAAATAAGCTTCTTCACCATTGATCGTCGTTCGAAAATCGACTAAACCTGCGTCGATGTCTTTGATTTCAATGGATTGGCCAAGCAAATAGTCAATTTGACGCCGAGCTGACATTACAGCAAATTCTATCTCTGTCTCCTCTTTGAAAAAACGATCTGGATCATCTATCGGTTGTTCGCGC
>JAJZCJ010000331.1 GCA_021846145.1 Bacillota bacterium | reverse complement strand
TGTCGTAATAAAAACATCTTCACGCGCCATTTCGGATGCTTTCAGCGCTTTCCCTACACTATCTTCATTTGCGTATAGTTTTGCCGTATCGATACTGCGGTACCCATGGCGCAGTGCTGCCAGTACGGCTTGCTCAACCTCCGCGCCTGCTTGAGCTTTGTATACGCCAAGGCCAAACCAAGGCATCTTTACTCCATTATGCAAGGTGGTAGTATCGGCAAGATGAGTGGCAATAGAAAATGTCATTCGTTCAGGCTCCTTTCCAATGAGCAATCTACTATCATTATATAGCAAATCAGTGTGCCCAACGATTGAGTTTATTGGCGGTGCGATTGAAAATATAACCTGCCACCCAAATGGCTATCACTGCAAAGCCGCCAATTGCCAACCACCAGATATATTTTGTGGATAATCCCAAAAATACTAGCGCTGCGCCGAGATCATAGGGAAGCAGGCCAATAGCAGTGGTCCAGATGTATTCCCAAGGACTTACAGACTCCATCACACCTGCTGAATAGTTGACGACAATAAACGGTAACGGTATTAACCGAACAATAAGTAGCCCCATTGCACCGCGATTTTTAATCCAGCGATTTACTTGCTGCAAGCGATTTTCAGTAATAAACGCTTGTAAAATGCGGGAACCGATCGACCTAGCCATGAAAAATACTGCTACAGCCCCCATCATTGCACCAACCCAAGTGTAAAAAATGCCCAACCAAACGCCGAAAATTTTCATATTCATAATCATCAAGAATTCAGAGGGAACGGGAATCACGCAAAATAGTGCCATGAGAAAAACGGATAAGAAAACCCCTAATATACCCCATGAATGTATTGCGTTTGAAATTTGATTGTTTTTATCGAGGTAGAAAAAGGCGACAACCAGCAAAATGCCTACGGCGAGGATACCTATACTCCAAGTGATACTGACTGTTTTGCTCCACTTCGGACGGGATTTATTGAGCATGATGGCCCCCGGATTTGAACTAATATACTTACATCATTGTCAAATTAATCGTTGTTTAATCAGTTCGAACCCAAACTGGAATTTTGTCAGCGGGCATTGGTCTTCCAATCCAAAACCCTTGCCCATTGTCACAACCAAGGGCGATGAGTGCCGCGCTTTGTGATTCATTTTCAATGCCCTCTGCGATTAAGTCTTTACGAAAGACTTTTGCCATACCAATAATTCCTTGTACAATAGCTAATTCTTGTTCATCTTCGAGCATATCTACAATAAATGAACGATCGATTTTTAAGATGTCTACTGGCAAGTGTTTCATGTAAGCGAGTGAAGAGTATCCTGTTCCAAAGTCATCTAGAGAAAAACGAATGCCTTTTTTTTGTAACTCCAAGATAACTGATTGAACTTTTTCTACGTCCTTGAGTGCATCTGTCTCTAGAATTTCCATTTCAAGTTGGTGAGGTGCAACTATTGGATATTGATTTAACGTGGATTCCACATCAGAAATAAAATTATCATGTAGCAGTTGCTGAGCAGGAATATTGATACTGACCTTCGTCATTAAATTCTGTTGATTCCAGTGTGTAATCTGCTTAAGTGCAGTGGTCATCACCCAATGACCCAAATCGAGCATAAAAGGATCATCTGCAATGATGGGTAGAAATTCTCCTGGTAGCACCAGCCCCTTTTCTGGGTGGTTCCAGCGAATCAACGCTTCTACACCTACCATCGACTTATGTAACAAGTTTATTTTTGGTTGATAATACAACTCGAACTCATTATTTTCCAAAGCGATGCGCAGACGTAATAGTTGCTGATAACGATTGCTTAATGCTTCCTCTCGCAATAGATCATAATGGTAAATGCGGTTTCTACCTAACTGTTTAGCGGTATACATCGCTTGATCCACGTGCCTGAGTAGTGTATCAGAATCTCCTAAATCATCTGGAAAAGTGGTCGTGCCCATACTGGCGTTTACGGTCAGCGAAATTCCTTGTATCCAAAATGGTTCAATTAATTGTTGCTTAATATTTTCCAATCGTTCAATAGATTCATGGATGGAAGATAAATGATCCAAAAGTAGCACAAACTCATCTCCACCTAAACGTGCTACCATATCATTCTCAGTAAGGGCGTATTGAAGCCTTTTTGCAACCTGAACCAGCAATTGATCGCCGAGGGCATGCCCGTAATGATCGTTAATTAGCTTGAAATTATCCAAATCTAACAGTACGACAGCCAGTTTGTGGCCGCCTGTCTTGGCATTGTTCATGGCATAATTCATGTGATCGATGAGCCTAGAACGGTTGGCAAGTCCAGTGAGTGTATCGTGTTGAGCTTGCCATTCCATTTGATCATTCCAGTGTCGCTGTTCTGTCACATCATGAAAAACTAAGACACAACCAATAATTTTTTGATCGTGATCAATAATCGGTGCCGCAGAGTCCTCAATGGCATAGGAATTACCATCGTGGGATAGCAGCACTGTGTGATTGGCCAGTCCTACTACAACGCCTTCACGAAGTGCGCGATCCACAGGACTTGCTACAGGGATGTTCGTCTTTTCATTGACAATTCGAAACACTTCAAATAACGGTTTTCCCATTGCTTGAGTTAGCGTAAGGCCTACCATTGATGATGCGACGGGATTTAAATAGTCTACGATACCATAGGTATCTGTGGTAATGACAGCATCACCGATTGAAGACAAAGTCACACGAGCTTTATTGCGTTCCGCATTCAGAAGTGATTCGGCATTTTTGCGTTCTGTGATGTCGTTAACCACCCAAATTGTGCCCAGTTCAGAGTGGTTAGGTACTATCGATTTGGCACCATAAAATACCCAGAATTCCGACCCGTCTTTTCTTTTGAAGCGTTGTTCGCTGGTATAGCTACCCTTTTGATCGATGATTGGATAGGCGATTTTCCCTACCAAATCGTAATCCTCCTGTGCAACAAAAAAGTGACGGACATCTAGATTCAGTAATTCCTCGCGTGAATATCTAAAAATTTCCTCGAATGTTTGATTACATTCTACAACCCTTCTATTCTTTATGTATGCAATGCCTGAAATAGTATTGTTTAATAATGCATGATGTTCTGCTAGTGCCGCTTCCAATCTTTGTTCAACTTCTTTTCGATAATCAATGTCGATAACAAACCAGATAATATCTTGTTCTTCCTTAATCAATGGTTGTCCAATTAGTTGTACCCACTTTATCTTACCTGATCTGGTTTTCCACTTTACTTCCGGTATGTTGACAGGTGTGGGAATATGAAATGTGTCGTAAACCTGTGAGCCGAATTGTTCGTAATCTTCGGGATTTTCATAAAGAATTGAGCTATTGCGATTGATAAGTTCTTGTTCCCTATATCCAAATAAATTCATAAAAATCTGATTTACTCTTATGATGTTACGATTATGGGTCTGA
>JAJZCJ010000330.1 GCA_021846145.1 Bacillota bacterium | reverse complement strand
CCTGAATTGTCCCCATCCACACCACCAGATAACTGAATAGCAAGTTTTAATGATTTTAACACGATCCCTGTTTGATCAAAAATCCACAAACTTAAAATTTCTAACAATTCGTAAACTGCATCACGAGAATAGTGAACAGCCGTTGGTAACTGCCCCTGATTTTCAATCATTTCTATCAGCAATTCGGTCGCATTCGATGAGAGCTTAAAAGGGAGCAGTTCATCAACTTCTAATGAAATCCCTGCTTCAGACAAAGCACACGACAAAAAACGCAAGTAGGCCAAAGCGGGTTCCGATCCGTTTTCAATCCAGGATAATCCATTTTCAAAGCAGTGAAAAGCAGCCGAAGGAATAGTCAAACCCTCTTCACCTGCCACTCGCCTGATCCACTCCGAACAAGCGGCAGCAAACCCCGCTTTACTGTAATCAAAACGCAATATGCTGTGGGGATCAATTATTTCACTTTGCAAAATAGTTGCCATGCTTTTTGCCGATACACGCAGCAAAAAGTCAGCCTCCACAAACGGCTGACAGCTTGCATGAAGAGGGCTGTTGGAAAATTGCGCCTTTTGTGCTAATGCCCTCAAAACACCACGTTTTTCAGTGAGCAGGGTAACCAGTAAATGTCCTTCACGAAATGGCTTAATCTTTAATATAAACGCGCGTTCGCGAGTGAGCATGATTTGACCTTTCCTAAAAAAATCAACTATTCTCTTTCCAGACCAAAACTGCGGATCAAATGTTCATGGTTGCGCCAATCCTTTTTCACCTTGATCCACAATTCGAGATACACCTTGCGGTGAAAAAGCCCTTCCATATCTCTCCGTGCAAGCGTTCCCACACGTTTTAGAAGGTTCCCTTCCTTACCAATCAAGATCGCTTTTTGCGAATCTCGCTCCGTATAGATGATCGCATGTACGTTTAGCACCTGATTCTCTTCCCGAAACTCCATATGTTCAATTTGCACAGCGACTGAATGAGGAATTTCTTCATGAGTTAAAAATAATACTTTTTCACGAATCAATTCAGCCATCAAAAATGCCTCAGGGTGATCGGTGACCACGCCTTCAGGGTAAAAAAACGGTCCCTCAGGAACATTGCGGTACAAAAGCTGCACCAATTTATCCATTTGATCTCCTGTTTTCGCGGAAACAGGAATAATCTCTAAAAAGGAATATTCTTTTTGATAGTCAGCAATTAGTGTCAGTAACTGTTCTTTGGGAATGAGATCCACTTTATTTAACGCTAACAACGCCGGGCGATTCGCTCGTCGAATTTTATTAAGCATATCCTCGTGTCGATGGACGTTGCCTACAGACGCGTCAATCACACATAATAGTACATCCACTTCGCGCATGGCATCTTCAGCCACCTCATTCATGACTTCCCCCAAGCGATGGCGAGGCTTATGAATCCCAGGTGTATCCAAAAACACAAGTTGGCCTTCATCACGAGTCAAAATGCCTCGAATCAAGGTTCTCGTTGTTTGTGGCTTATCCGACATAATTGCTATTTTTTGTCCTAAAATAGCGTTCATCAGCGTTGATTTACCAGCATTCGGATTTCCAATTAACGCAATAAAGCCAGATTTTTTCTCAGACTTGCTCATAAAAATCTCCTTTTTCAAAAGCATATGGCAACAATTCTCCAATGGTTGTCACTACAGTTTGTCCTTCTATATTCGCCATCATAATTGGTGTTTTCGACTCCCCAAACTCTGCCATCACTTGACGACAAGCTCCACATGGGGATACTGGTCGAGAGCCACTGGCAATCACTGCCATTGCTACGATTTTTTTTGCGCCATTTACCACCATATGATAAATTGCTGTTCTTTCCGCGCAGTTAGTAAGTCCAAACGAAGCGTTCTCGACATTGCAACCAGTGTATACTTGTCCGTCTTCAGCAAGCAACGCCGCACCCACCGCAAATTGTGAATAAGGCACATAAGCGTTATCCCTTGCAGACCTTGCCACTTCCATTAGTTCATTTAAATCCACGTTACACCTTTCCCTTTCGCTTATTTTGAATGATCAAAGCATAAGCGACAATTAAATTAAACAAAATAAATAGACTAATCAAAAACACGCCAATGTAGGGCGGACGAAAACTTAACGGCCAGTTTCTAAATGCGATTGGCGTCAACTTATTATAAAACACCAAGTAAGCGATAAACAGCGCATTAATAGAGGCCACAAAAACAGCTGCAGCTGCTACGTCTTTGGCTATTTTGGCATAAGGATGACGCCTTTTTTCCACCAGCAGGTCAATTACTCTCTCGACCGCCGTATTTGCCAATTCTAGCGTGATGACCAGTGCAATAGAAAATAATACAGCAATAATTTCATACGTGTTCACTTGTAACAACGCACAAAGAAAAACGACGATGATGGCAGCCGTAAAGTGAATTCGCATATTTCTCTGCGTGAGCAGCGCATAAGCCATCCCTTCAAGCGCAAAGCGAAAGCTTTGAATCAGCGATTTCATCTACTTATCTAGTGAGTCCAAGTGAAGTCAGGATTTCTTCTTGCAACGCATTCATGATCAGTTCATCCTCTTTCGAGTCATGGTCATATCCCAACAGGTGATACAATCCATGTGCAGTCAAAAAAGCCAACTCACGCGCCTGCGAATGCCCATATTCGCTGGCCTGTTCCACCATAACCGGCCAACTAATCACAATATCCCCAAGTGCAAGTGGGGAATCCTCATCCAATACTTCAGGTTCGTCCCCCTCAAGCAAGGAAAACGAAAGCACATCCGTCACCATGTCAATGCCCCTGTAGTGGCGATTCAGTGCCTGAATTTCCTCTTTATCAACAAGCGAAATAGAAAGCTCAGACGCCCCCAAGTCTTCTTTCTCTGCAATAGCCAGACACACCTTGCGTATCACTAACTCTGTTTCCTCAAACGATAAATCAGATTGAGGTTCCACTTCCCAGCGTATTGCAACCTCAAATTCAGATTGTGACACTCCCATCATACAACCCCTCGCCAACACACTAGCTTTTTGCCTTCAATTCTACCACATTGGTGATCTTTGGATACTCAATTCGTTCGTGATACACCCCTCGCAACGTGCGCATGAAAGCTCCCACCATGCGTTCTAAATCACCCAATGTAAGCTCACATTCATCAAATTGACCATCTTGTAATCGATCTTTAATGAGCTTGCGTATCATATTTTCAATTCTTGCTGGGTTAGGTTTGTTAAGCGAACGCACAGCCGCCTCAACAGCGTCACAAACCATCACAATCGCCGCCTCTTTAGAACGCGGGCGAGGTCCTGGATAACGATACTGATCAATATTAGGCACATGATGCTTATCCATCTCTAAAGCCTTGTTATAAAAATACCAGAGCGCAGTGGTTCCGTGATGCTCGGCGCAAATATCGCGAATGGGCTCAGGAATCTTGTAATCGCGCA
>JAJZCJ010000329.1 GCA_021846145.1 Bacillota bacterium | reverse complement strand
GTTTGCTTTTCTTTCTTTTGCTGGATTTGAAGGAGCATCTAGTTTGGGTGAAGAAACGAAAAACCCCAAAAAAGCAATTCCCATCGCGATTGCGGCCGCTGTTATTTTTACAGGTATTTTTTACTTGCTTGTTAGTTATGCGCAGTCTGTTGGATTTGGACTTGATAAGGCGGGAGTTTCATCCTTTGCCGGATCATCAGCACCACTTGGGGATCTAGCCAAAAAATATCTGTCGACTGGGTTTGCAGCGGCCATCATGTTTGGAGCCGCACTCTCTGCTTTTTCAAGTGCGTTAGGCACTGCGACTACAGGATCGCGATTGCTATATTCAATGGGGCGGGATGGCTTTGTTCATCCTAAATTAGGTAGCATTCACGCAAAATTTCGTTCTCCTTATATCGCATTAGCGGTTGTAATGATTATTGGTTTGTTAGAAATTATTGTATTGGTTGGGCAACCAGGTGCTAATGTGTTTGGGTATTTGGGCACGATTGGTGTATTGGCGCTGTTATTGGCGTATCTAGCTACTAATATTGGCGGAATATCTTACTTTATGAGACGTAAGCTTTGGAAAGGGATCGTTGTGATTATCCCTTTACTAGCCATTGTGTCACTGGGATATACGTTGTACTCGAATGTGTATCCGATTCCATCAGCCCCGTATAATTACTTCCCCTACGTCGTAATTGGCTGGATTGTGATCGGAGTGGTGATTGTGGTTGCGAATCCGAAATTGGTGAGCAACATTGCAAAGCGTCTAGCTGCGGAAGGCAATGTGGATATACAAAAATCGCAGAAATCCGAATAATCATTTTAATTTTGAAAGATTGGGTGCCGTAAGTTGGCAACCCAATCTTTCTGTTTTGGATAAGTCGGAAAAGAATAACCTCCATTACTGCTTATTTATGATAAATAAAACGTTCCCCGACTGCGAACATGTGAAACTTTTGTTCCCTGTGTCGGGAAAACAGGTAGTCTACAAAGTATGCTGGATTCTCTCTGTTGGCAGCAAACATGTCATAGTGCATGGGTACCACTAGGTCTGCCTGGATGCGGCAGCCAAATTCCAGTGCCTCTTTGTAATTCATGTTCCCGACCAGATCCATTTCATCTCGGATCCAATCTCTCCCGTTACTGTTGATGAGTGCGATATCAATAGCATATGGTTGCAATTGTTGAACCAGTTCCGGAAAGTAAATCGTATCCCCGCTGTGGTAAATCGTGACCCCGTTGGCCTGTAACACAAATCCGAGGTAAAAATGATTCCCATTTTCATCTGTTTCAAAAATTTGATGTTTTTCAGCGATGGGGGTTACGAGAAATTCGCCCAGTTGAAACTGCTCCATGTGCTTGGCCGGGACAATGCGATTTTCTGGGATGCCAAAGGACATGGCCAGATTGATGTGAGAGGCCGGAATAACAAACAAGGCGTGTGGTGACGACACTGCAATCGGTGCTAACGTCTGTTGGTCCATGTGATCCTGGTGAAAATGTGTACACAGGACAAAGTCCGCATTTTTGACGTCTACAGGCAAAATAGGGGGGGCGTAGTCTCGAACGGCGGCACCTGACATACCCAGTTGATCCTCATGTATGGAATTGGACAAGTAAGGATCTACGTAAAGGACATTTGCCCTCCCTTTTATGACAAATCCCTCTTGTCCCAGATACCAGAGAGCCAAGGTGTCTTCATGCAGGGATGTGTTTTGTATTTCAGAGAGTAAAGACAGACCGTGCTTGTATACGTTTTTCATGGTAGATTCCTCCGCAGTGATAGAGTCTTCCAAATATGGGTCTGTAAATCGAGTTAATTGTACTATTCAGGGCGACGTCTTACATATAAGCATTTACGGCTTCATAGGATCACTCATAATGATTGGGTGTCCGCCAAACTGATTACGTAGCGCAGCAACTATTTTTCCTGAAAAGGTGTCCGTTTCTAAGGATCGATAACGCATATAAAGACTCATGGAGATCACGGGCAGTGGCACGCGGTATTCAAGGGCAGTCTCGACGGTCCATTGCCCTTCGCCGGAAGACTGCATGATGCCCTTTATGGATTCGAGCTTGGAGTCTTCTTCAAAAGCATTTCCCAGCAATTCAATCAGCCAACTGCGTATGACAGAACCGTGATTCCACAAGTCTGCTACTTGTTTAAAGTCATATGAAAATGGGGATTTGTCCAATAGGTCAAAGCCTTCTGCAATGGCTTGCATCATGCCGTATTCGATTCCGTTGTGAACCATTTTGAGGAAGTGTCCGGATCCAATTGGTCCTGTGTATAAGTACCCCCCTGTGGCAGAGATCGAAGCGATGAGAGGTTCCACTTGCTTAAAAGCACCTTCATCTCCCCCCACCATCAGACAGGCTCCGTACTCGGCACCGTCCACTCCGCCGCTTACCCCTGCATCCAGATAGTGAATATTGTCTGTGGATAACATGGATGCTCTGCGAATAGAGTCTTTGAAGTGCGAATTTCCTCCGTCCATGACGATATCCCCCGGTACTAAAAATGGCTTCAACGCCGCGATTACCTGATCAATCGGTTCGCCGGAAGGAACCATGATCCAGAACGCCCGTGGGTTAGGGACGTGTTGAAAATCCTCGATGGCATGTACAATGCGTAAAGGGGGGGTATTGTTTTCCCCGTAACTTTCCATGGCACTACTTACTTCTGTATTTTGGTCATACGCATACACAGCGAAACCATTACTTAAAAAGTTTTTTGCAATCCCTGCTCCCATTTTTCCAAGTCCAATTAGTCCTACGTTCAAACTGATTCCTCCTAAGTTATTTTTTGATTATCGTGGTTTATTTGATAAATGCGGGTTGTATAAGATGATAAAGTTCAGTAAATTGCAGGTGGTGTTTATGGTATTGAAGTGTGTTGCTCTGTTGTGGTTCATGGGTGTTTGTTATCTGGTTGCAACCCTGTATCTCTTCCCAGTTTGAAAAATCGCCAAGAGCGTAAAATCCGAGAAATGCAGCACCAAAACAGGATGACTCGTCATTTTGTACGGTCTTTAGGGCGATGCCGAAAACGTCTGCAACAAGTTGCCGCCATACTGGAGAACGGGTAAATCCACCAGAGGCCATTATGGTATTTGGTGTGGTAGTGGTGCTAAGGATTTGAAAAATAGAGTATAGGGTGTAGACGATCCCTTCAATTGCGGCCCGTACAATGTCACTTTTCTGATGGCTGAGGCGCAATCCAAACAGCACACCGCTCGCTTGATCATTCCAAAAGGGTGCGCGTTCTCCGTTTAGGAATGGGAAAAACAGCAATCCATTCGCACCAGGAGAAGAAGATTCTGCCAATGTGAATATTTTTTCGAGGGATACGGCAACTTGATCGGCTTGTGTCCATTCTTTTTGTAACCAGTCCAGTGTAATTCCGCCTGAATTTGTTGCACCACCAATGCCGCAATGGGTTT
>JAJZCJ010000328.1 GCA_021846145.1 Bacillota bacterium | reverse complement strand
TATATCCTTCTGCCCACCATCCGTCGAGCACACTGCAGTTAATCACGCCGTTTAATGCTGCTTTTTGTCCACTAGTTCCACTGGCTTCCATGAACTTGACTGGTGTGTTTAACCATACATCAACACCTTGCACCAATAAGCTAGACATGGACATGTCGTAGTTTTGCAAGAAGAATATGCGGTTTTTAAATTGCTGCAGTTTTGAAGCTTCAACGATTTCTTGAAGCAAAAGTTGACCAGGTTTGTCGGCAGGATGGGCCTTGCCAGCAAATACAAAGGCAACAGGATGATCAGCGTGATTCACAAGTTCGCTCAGTCGCTCTAGATCTTGAAAAATTAAATTTGCTCGTTTGTATGTAGCAAAGCGTCTGGCAAATCCAATCAATAAAACATCTTCCTTCAGGTCGAATGAATACTCATTTAACAAACGCTGTTTGGCCGTTTGATGGGTTTTCCATAATGACTCATCAGGAATAAGGTCAAAGTTTTTCCATGTGTGTTCTTTATTTATTTCGTCAATCCAGTGATGTCCCAGATGGTGATTGAGCAATGATTTTAATTCCTTGGAGACCCAAGTGGCTGCATGTACACCGTTTGTAATTCCGATTAACGAAAATTGTCCATGTGCCTCAGGTAGCCAACGGCTTAGCAAGTCATGAGTGACTTTTGTGTGCAGGTCACTGACACCATTTATTTTCCATGAAGTAGACACAGCCAATCTGGTCATATTAAACTGTTCGTCAACGACGCCAAGCGCCATTACTTGATCCCGATCGGCCCCCATTTGCCAATAAAAGTCACCTAAATATTCGTCAATCATGTGCAGATCAAACCGATCATGACCAGCAGGAACCGGTGTATGGGTGGTAAAAATGGTGGCGGGTTTTACCTTGTCTACCGCATGAGAAAAAGGTACTCCCTCTGCTGAATACTCGCGAATGCGTTCAAGTGACGAGAATGCCGCATGGCCTTCATTGAGGTGCCAAACGTTAGGGGCAATCCCAAGCTTGCGTATCGCGCGAACCCCACCAATGCCCAGTATTATTTCCTGTGCAATGCGCGTTTCCTGATTGCCTCCATATAGATGATCAGTCAGGGCGCGGTCTTCAGGTGTGTTGTGCTCAAGATCTGCGTCAAGTAGATAAATAGGTATATTGCCAATTTTAACATGCCAAACTTTTAGTAACACGGTTCGTCTGGCTATCGGCACACCGACAACAATCGGATTGCCGTTGTGATCAAGCGCTGGGGCAAGTGGGGCTTCGTTGATATTTAGCTCTGGGTATAACTCCACTTGTTCACCTTGTTCTAAAATATGTTGGAAAAAATACCCTTTCCTATAAAGTATGCTGATGCCGACAATGGGTAATCCCAAATCATGAGCAGATTTCAGGTAATCACCAGCCAGAATGCCGAGACCCCCAGAGTAAATCGAAAGTGTTTCATCAATTCCAAATTCAGCCGTAAAGTACGCCGCGTTAATTTCCACAAGATCATCCTCTCCAAATAACTACTGGTACAAAATTTGGCATGAAAGTGGCAGAATTTCTGTTTGCTGATCCACAAAGCCTAGAGGTATCACGCCAGCTTGGCCTTTATTTACTACAATTGTCCACGTGCCATCAGGCAGCAACATATTCGTTACCGTACGAAGTGGATTGACGATGACGAGTATGTGTTTCCAAAAGTCGCCGTTGGCGTGGTCTTTTAGAATCCAAGCAAGCAGTGGTGGTGACGTTTGTAAAAACTCTAGGTGTTCATTCACTTGCGCGGCATCACACATGCGAAATGCGGGATGGGATTTGCGCAATTGAATCAATCCTTTGTAATAAGAAAAAACATGAAAATACTCTAATTTGCGATGCCAATCAAGTGCATTGATATAGTCGCCAGCAAGATAAGTGTTGTCTTTTCCGTGTTTGGTGCGTAAAAATTCTTCGCCACTTTGCATAAAGGGAATGCCTTGGGAAGTGAATATGATGGCTTGCGCCAATAAATCCATGGCTATTTTTAAGTGCTCAGTTTCCCATGGGTCACTAATATGAATGCGATCCCAAAGTGTCCAATTGTCATGACAGGAGGCATAATTGACGGTTTCGCTAGGTGATGCAGCAAAATCGTTCCATACGCCTTGGTATGCGATGCTGCCAACCACCCCCTTTTTCACGTCATGTACGGTTTCTAATTGACCAGTAACATAGCCAGTATTTTTACGATCAAAAACAGATCCCACTAATGCATCGCGTAAGTGGTCGTTAAACACCGCGAGACCGGTGTGTTGTTGATCGCCCTTTAGCAGTAAATCATCTCCAATTATCCCCGATGGTCCTGCTGCCCATGGTTCACCATAAAGAAGTACGTCAGGTCGAAGTTGTCGTAGACTGTTTGCAATCTCAATCATCGACGATTTGCCAATGAGCGCCATCAAATCAAAACGGAATCCATCAACGTGAAATTCGGTTAACCAATAAATCAGCGCATCTTTCACGAACTTTTTTACCATTGGTCTTTCCGTGGCCAATTCGTTGCCTACACCCGCGCCATTAGTGTAATGTCCCTCTTCGTCAGTGCGAAAGTAATATTCAGGAAGAATTTTATGAAACGATGAGGATGTGGTGTGAAATGAGTGATTAAACACAACATCCAAAATCACACCTAGTCCGTGCTGATGAAGTGAGTAAATCATTTGCTTAAACTCGTAGATCCGTTCAATGCCAGAGTGGTTTGAGGCATACCTGCCTTCAGGTATTAAATAAAATCGGGGATCATATCCCCAATTATATTCATCATGGTTCTTTTCTTCGAATCTTCCGAATTCTGCAATCGGAAGCAGTTGAACATGTGTAATGCCTAACTCCAACAGGTGTTCTAGTCCAGAAACAAGACCATCGGTAGATCTTAGGTGGTGATCATTGAATTGTAGGTACTTACCTGGATGGATAGCCCCAGAAGAGGGATGTGCAGAAAAGTCCCGCAAGTGCGTTTCATAAATAATAGCATCTGTGGCGCACTCTAGTAAAATTTGACGGTCTGTTTCCCACGCAGGTGGATTCGTTCTCGCCAAATCGACGATCATTGCACGTGACCGATCTGCGGCTAGGGCTTTGGCATAAGGATCAACTGCAAGCGTAGTAATTCGATGAATCTCCAATTGATAAAGGTAGTAAAATCCGTGCCAATTTCCTAGAAGCGTGGCAACCCAAGTGCCGTTTTGTTCTTTACTCATTGGCATTTCTTGCATTGGCGCATCTGCTTCACTGTTGTAAATTAGCAATGTGACATGTGATGCGGTGGGTGCCCATACACGAAAACGTGAGAATGTGGGCTGGTAAAGACAGCCTAAGTCATCGTCAGCATAAAAATAAGCATCATCATCTAACACGCGTCGAGGCATCACAGGCGTGTCAATAGATACAGCGCCAGTAATCACACACGGAT
>JAJZCJ010000024.1 GCA_021846145.1 Bacillota bacterium | reverse complement strand
TGTGGTGCCACCTCTGTGGAATAAGACAATTCCAGCCGTTCAGTCCACTGATGCGCATCTTTCCCGTATGGCCCAATATTGATGGTAGGTAGGTCTAACTTGGCAATGTTGGCGATAGGCAGACGATACAGGTGTGTCATTGCAGGAATCGGGATCACGCTACTTCCCGAGATGACGGTATCCCGCGAACTTACAGCGGGGAATGGATCACATGAAGGTTGGCTTTGTTTTGCTATTAGGTTTGCTTGTCACAATTCGCCATTTACCAGATTCCAAACAACAGATATTATAAAAATTGGACGAAGGTCTTTGTGCGATCAGCATAGTCAATGGATATGGACGTTAGGAACAGTAATCAAACGATACAACCATTACCCTGAGGGTGCAACATATTACTCTGTGGGTTACCGCTGGAACGTCCAAAAAAGAAGAAGCGGAACTGATGGATTTGCCTTATATTTTATTCTACTTGTAAAATTTCATTTGTTAAGATGTTAACCAGTTCTATTAGTTCTTTGGCAATATTTTGATGATAGTTATCAAAAGGAAGAATTGGAACTCGAACGTTCGGTGTGCTGTATATTCCTTGCTCAAATAATAGATTTTTAAAAAAGTGAATTGAAATATCTAAGTGCTGATTTGCAAAAGCGAGAACTGGAATAATTCGATAAAAAATCTCGATTGCTTTTTTTCTATCTCCTTGTTTGTATGAATTATAAATTGCAGTATAAATTTCATGCATTCCTGTTGGCATAAACGCATGAATTCCTCTATCTAACCCTTCAATCATTTGAGAAACTGCCCATCCTCCAGCAATATGAAGCTTACCTCTTGTTGCTTCCAGTACCTCTGTATACTTAACACCTGCTGGTACTACCTCTATTTTCAAACTTTTAAAAACATCAATATCATTAAACAATTTAACTATCAAAGGGATCGGGATTCCATAGTTCTTAAAATCCCAATCTTGAAGCATCAGAAATTCAGGATCCAATTCAGCAATGGCTCTCACATCATGTTCATACTTTTGATCAGATTCATATGGTATACTTACTAATATTCCATTACATCCCATGGAGATTAGGGATTTTGATATTTGTAATCGTTCTGTTTCCGACTTTGCTGAAGCACCACCTATGACAGGTACCCTTCCGTTTACCTCATCAAGAACAGTCTTTACAATAATTTCCCTTTCATTCGCAGAAAGCTTTTCAACTTCACTTGCCATTGCCGGTACTAATAAACCTGTAACACCTGCCTTTATCGCAAGGTTTACATTTCTTTTAAGAGAAGCCACATCAATTTGGTCATCATTTGTAAAAGGTGTATTCAAAACAGTCACTATTCCGCCAAGATCAAGTAATTCTTTCATTAGAATTCTCATCCTCATTTAATAGTTAAACGAATATTTTTTAAGTTGTGTAATATGCTGAGTTCATCTACTCCAAAATATTGGTAAATTTTTGTATAAATTTGATATAAATTTTCATAAATAGATTCATCACCGGAATTTGGAGCGTATTTGCGTAAAACAGGCAGGTTAAGACGCATACTCGCTTCCTGAATCGAAGCAAATCCTCCTGCGGCAGAACCTGCAGCTACCGCACCAAACATAGCCGCTCCACGTGCAGGAATTTCAGTTGAATCTTTCACTGTAATCGGCAACTTACAAATGTCAGCGTATAATTGCATTAGCAGTGGACTTTTTACAGCTATGCCGCCACAAATCACCAATTCATTAATTTCAACCCCATTATTGATAAAATTTTCTACAATAACTCGTGTTCCAAAAGCGGTTGATTCTAGCAGGGTTCGATAAATTTCTTCGGGCTTTGTAGAAAGATTAAGTCCGAAAATCATTCCTGACAAATTGGCATCTCCTATAATACTTCGATTGCCATTCCACCAATCCATGGCGATCAAACCCGTTTCTCCGGGTTCCAAACGAGTGGCCACATTCTCCAAATACTCATAGAGAGATATCCCCTCTGATTTCGCATGGTTATGATATTCCTCAGGTACACCGTTCTGGACAAACCAGGAAAACATATCGCCAACGGCTGCTTGCCCGGCCTCATAACCGTACAGTTCAGGTAAGATCCCACCCTTAACTACACCGGTGATGCCAGGAAGACGCACCTCATTTTGCGTCATGGTTAGATGGCAAGTAGACGTACCCATGACAAGCACCATTGAACCAGGGGATTGAACCCCGACGCTAGGTACGGATACATGCGCATCGATATTCCCTACAGCAACTGCAACCTTGTTAGTGAGACCTACAGTGTTTGCAATCGTTTCGCGCAAAAATCCTGCGCGGGTACCAAGAGGATAAAAATCAACACCCAATTTTTCTGATGGAAAGATAAAGTTCGGGTTTACTTCCCGAAAAAAATCATCTGGAGGCAGTCCTTCACCTTCTGACCAAAGCGCCTTGAATCCAGCTGTACAAGAGTTTCTTTTCAGATTGCCGGTTAGATACCAAACAATCCAATCCGCCGCTTCAACAAATGCATATGTAGCATGATAAACAGATAAATCATTTTCAAATATTTCAAGCAGTTTCGGAAAATACCATTCTGAAGAAATCTGCCCCCCGTATCGTGTGATAAAGTCTTCATTGCGTTTCTTAGCCACATCGTTAATTCTGTCAGCATAGGACTGCGCGGCGTGATGTTTCCATAATTTCGGCCAGGCATGAGGGTGACTCGACCATTCGGGCAATGTACATAGCGGTGTCCCGTCACTCAAAACTGGTAACACCGTACAGGAAGTAAAATCGATTCCGATTCCAATGACATCCTGAGAATTTACCCCCGACTGTCCTAATACTTGAGGTATTCCTGCATTTATTACTTCTATATAGTCTCGAGGATCTTGCAGGGCAAAGTCTGGAGGCAATGGCGCTTCTGTTTCAGGCAATTGTTTGGAAATCACCCCGTGTTTATAGGATACAGACGCAGCCGCCTTTTCCTCTCCAGTTTCCAGATCAAGTAATAGCACGCGCCCGGATTCTGTCCCAAAATCGATGCCAATACTATACGCCATTAAGAGTCCTCCCATTCTGTACAACTATCATGGTATATCCCTCTGTGAGATGTTTACGTTCCAACCCAAACTGGATTATGTCCAGCTGATTTTCCACCATCAACCGGAATGGCAGTACCATGTATGTAAGAAGCGGCATCGGAAAACAAGAACGCAACCAGATCGGCGATTTCCTCCACTTCCACTACACGGTTCATGGGAACATTTGCCGCGATTTGCTTCTCATCAATAAGCAACGGTGTGCGTACAGGTCCAGGGCAAATTGAGTTGATTCGGACTCCCTGTCGAGCTACGCGTAAGGCTGTAGACTGCATAAGCATATTTAAGCCCGCTTTGGAAGCGCAGTAAATTGGATCGTCTGCATGCGCAAGAATTCCCTTATTTGATGAGTTAAAGACGATAACCCCTTGCCTTTGTTCAAGCATTTTCGGCAGTAGGGAGTGCAGCAACAAATATGCGCTTCTCAAATTCGTATTCATCGTCTGATCCCAGATCGATATATCCAAGTCCTCAAGTTTTCCCCTGCAATCCATCCCGATACTGTGAAAAACGAAGTCAAGGTGATCAAACCGGATTTTCATTTCCTCCATAGCAGACAGAAATGATTGGGGATCAGCCGCATCTGCGGCGAGAAAAATATGCGGTTCCGCTTGAACACATGGCAGGGATTTCATGACTTGAAGTCCACGTTCTGCATTCCGTGCAATCACTCCAACGCGGGCTCCAAGTTCACTCATCCTTTTTACAACCCCAAGACCAATTCCGGAGGTTCCACCGGTGACAAGAATTGTTTTTCCAGTGAAATTCATCTCTTTCACCAAATTCAGCGATATAAAGCGCCAAATGTGCTGCATGCGCGAAAATCTGCACCAGTCAAATCATTCGCACCAAATGAAGCCCATGCGCTGGGTTGAAAAATCTGGTCGTCTGGAACGTTATGCATAGAAACTGGAATGCGAAGCATAGAAGCTAAGGTAATCAGATCTGCCCCAATATGCCCAAAACTCAGCACACAGTGGTTCGAACCCCAATTGTCCATAACTGAATAAACATCTCTAAAGGCACCTTTTCCAGTAAGTCTAGGAACAAACCATGTGGTTGGCCAGGTCGGATTGGTGCGTTCATTTAATATTTTATGGACATCATCGGGCAAAGTTACGGTATACCCCTCAGCAAGTTGTAGAATGGGACCAATCCCTTTGACGAGATTAATTCGTGCCATGGTGACAGGCATTCCTCCCTCCGTAACAAACGAACTTGAAAACCCACCCCCACGAAAAAAATCCACAGCAGGGTGCCACGTTACAGCATCTAAGCAAGCCTGAACGTCTTCTTCATTAACGTCCCAATGAGGTTTCATTACTGACTGACCATGACTCCGCATTTTTCCTGTACCATCCAACGCGGCTGGTCCTGAATTCGTTAAATGGATGATACCTTGTTCAGCCATGTCTTCAAGCCTTTTACCAGTCACACGAAATACCGCATCCGAACTCCAATACGTTCGAACATCTGCAAAAATTTGGGCTTTATCTGTAAGCAAATACCCAAACATCATGGTCACAGCGTTTAAAGAGTCGTTTTCAGTAGCCAAAATAAAGGGTTCTCTTACGCCATTCCAATCAAACGATGACGAAAGAATGGCTTCCATAAAGTCCCCATTCGGAAAATGATCGGTCCACTGTCTCTGGCCTTGAAATCCTGAGGCCAAAGCATTATGGCCTAACGCTTCTTCTCCATATCCTCTTTTTTCAAGTTCCAAATTGCCAATCATGAGATCTTTCGCAATTAAAGTCATTTTCACTACGGTTTCCCAATCCTTATCTTTTTGTTCCCTAGAGCGCTGTAAATGTGGAGGATTCACATCCACTCCCTCACGGCAGTTTTTCTTCACCCACTCTAGCGCACGTGTAAACTCATTTTCGTCGTAGATTCCCAAGTCGGTTCTACGAATGAATTCACTCATATCCACGTATTCAATACGCATTCCCAGGTATTCACGAAAAAATGATTCGTCGATCACACAACCAGCAATTCCCATGGAGACAGATCCCATAGACAAATAAGATTTTCCTTTTACTGTTGCTACAGCCAACGCAGCCTTTGCAAACCGAAGCAGTTTATCCCGGACATCTTCAGTGATACTCATATCACCGAGATCCTGAACGTCTCGCCCATAAATACCAAAGGTCGGGTCACCAATTTGGTTATGTGCTGCAAGCGCGGCAGCAAGATAAACAGACCCAGGTCTTTCGGTTCCGTTAAATCCCCAGATTGCTTTTGGAATGTCCAGATTGTCATCTATCGTTTCAAGCGGATAGCACCAAGAGGGAGTGACCGTAATAGATAAACCCACCCCACTTTGGTGAAACAATTCTGCTGTGCGTGCTGCTTCTGCCACGCCACCGATACAGTATTCAGGAATTACGAATTCGATAAGTTCCCCACTTGCATGTCTAATATTTGCTTTTAAAAGTTCGGCGACATTCTTTGCCATCGCCAAAGTGACATCTTCTAAAGATTCACGTATACCGCCTCGTCGACCATCTACCACAGGGCGTATACCTATTTTTGGAAGTTTACCAACCAATCGATTTGCCATGTTGAACCTCCTCACACCATTGTTACTGCATATTCTCTTTCATCCAACGAATTAGTATTTCGACAGTTTCGCGTGGTGAATGTCCTTGTAACTTTTTTAATTGTTGATTCACTTCGCGCTGTAATGGTATCGCTTCTTCCCACTTATTCGCATTCATTGTCGAAACTAGATCGGCGAGAAGTTTGGGGTAAGCTGAAGATAACCCTGAAACGATTCCATGGCCCCCCATTATGAAGTGATACATCGTGAGATGCTCATCTCCTGCCAACACGGTTGTCCCTTTATTTCGAGTAGACCAATCTAAGTAGTCCAATAGTTGTTTTACATCACCACTACTATCTTTGATTCCGTCTACTCCTATGATCTGATGGACAAAATCCAAAGAAAAAAGCGACCAAGTGGTTCTCGTAGCCCCCGGAATGTTATAAAGGTAAATGCCTGCCTTTTTGGTAAGACCCGCAAAGACCTCACGAGCCCAGCTTTGAATCTCCTGATCAGAAAATTGACCGTAGTACGGCGGTGTAAGGGCTACGCCTTTTACGCCCAGTTCCATGGCATGTTGCGCTAAATTGCGAACATCTAGGGGTGCGTTTGCTGAAATTGCAACGACAATTTTTTTAGGATCCTCAATTGTCTTAATCGTTTTTTCCAAAATCCCCATGCGTTCCACAACAGAAAAATCCGTTCCTCTTCCAGTAGTTCCAAGTAAAAATAACCCATCTATTCCTTGTAAAAATAGGTACTCCAACACATGATGAAATTCCTGTTCGTCAAATGAACGATATATATTAGGTAAAGCAGTCCATAAACCTGTAATCAATTTCCTTCCTCCTTCACGTTATCCTTTTATTCCACCAGCCATTAACCCACCCACAAACCATTTCTGAAGCACAATGTATACCAACATGGGAACAAGTGAAATTACAGTTAACACTGCAAACAATGCCCCTGGATTCGTCATATATGGCCCCTCAAATTGCAAAGGCAGTAAAGGGACCGTTTTCATGGCTGGATCAGTCATGACTACAAGAGACAAAAAGAACTCATTCCAGGAATAAAGAAATTGCCAAATCGCTACAACTAGCAAGGAGGGTATCGTCGTAGGAACGATTATCTTCCATAGCACACGCAATCGACTGGCACCTTCCACAACAGCTGCTTCTTCAAGCTCTCGCGGAAAATTATCCATTGCACCTTTCATGACCAGCAAACCAAAGGGAGTTCCAATCGCGGTAAATGGACCAATTAGTCCAAAATAGTTATTCAGTAACTCACCAGATTTCAACACCACTGTTAAGGGAACAATCAGAGAAGCGAGCGGGATCATTAGTCCGGAAATAATCACGTAAAAGATGATGTTCCGACCGCGGATTTTCAATCGTGACAATCCAAAAGTAGCCAAAATGACAAAAAACAACGTCAGCATTACAGTCAACACAGAAACGACAAGACTATTTACAAAATATTGCACGAACCCAGAATTAGCAAAGATAGTCTGGTAGTTTTGCATCGTGGGATTAGGGGAAAATAACACTGGGCTAAAACTATCCACCGGATTTCGAAATGACAAATCGATCATATAGATCGTGGGTAACACACTCAAAACCGTAGCCACGATCAAAATCAAATACGCAACGATCCTTTGCCCACCAACCTTCCTCATTTTATTCACCTCCTCCTATCGAAAAATCCCCCCGTGTGCCAATGATTTGAATACCTGCGATCACTAGGGCAAGCAACAACAGCACAACCGAAATGGCCGATGCGTACTGCATCTGATTTTCCATAAAACCTTTTTGAAAAATATATGTTGCTAGTACCTGCGTCGAGTTTGCAGGACCACCTTCTGTCATCAGATAGATCAGTGGAAATTGTTGCAGCGCCTGCAATGCTCCTAAAATGAATAAAGATAAATGAGATGAACGCAATAATGGAAAGTAGATGTATCTGATCCGCGACCAACCAGATGCCCCATCCAAATCTGCAGCGTCCAACAACTCACCGTCTATATTTGCAACACCAACTGAGTACATCAACACATAAAAACCCAACCATTGCCAGATGCTGATTGCCATCAATGCGTAAGTTGCATAATGCGGATCGCTAAGTAAAGAAGGAAAGTTCGCCGCTAATCCAAACTGCTGAAATAACCCAAATAAAAGACCATATTGCGGGGCATATAAGTTATTGAAAACAAGGGCAATTACAGTGGGTGTAATGGCCATCGGTAAAAACAGTATGGTTCTAAACACCACCCTTCCTCTAGCAATTCTCCTCTCAAGTAATATGGCTAAAACAAAACCAATTACCATTTGCATAAGAGTAGTGAAAAATACCCATATAATGGAATTTTGTAAAGCAATAATGAATGTTGAATCGTGAAATAAAGTAATATAGTTCGCAAAAAATGATTCACTCGAACTTAGAGAAACGCTATTTATTATATTGTAGATAATAGGAAACAGCATAAAAACGATAAAGAATACTAGTGCTGGAAGAACGTAAATCCAGCCTGTTATTCGCGATAATTTACCATACGGAGTCGTATTCATGGCACACCATCCTTAATGGCCCCTGAACATGCACAAGAATTTCACATTCAGGGGCTTAATGCAATTATTAACCCTGTGATTTTGCAACAGCCTGGACTTTATCCATGGCTTGCTGCGGAGTTTCAATTCCCGCACCAATGGCTTGCAAGTTAGTGTCTAATGCTTGTTCAACTGTTGGATTACCAATATTTTGGTTGTGTGCAACCATGATCTCACGCATATACCAATTGTAAAGCTTCATTACATCAGAAGGCAGGGTTACAGTTGGTTTAAATCCTTTGAAGGCAGGTAAGTCATTCAATTGATTTAATGACTCTTGTTCCCCAATACCACTAATCATTTCTTTCAATACCATTTCAGTAGCCTTTTCAACTGCCGGTGACTTGGCTGCATTTTTTGTGATCCCCCATCCAAAGTCAATGCCACCAAGGGGTGGAGTAGCTTTTAGTCCAGGTGCGATAGCTGGAAAGAAAAATGTGCCATATTCTTTCATTGTTCTTAACCCTGCTGGAGAAGTTGAGATCGGACTCTCTTGTAACCACCATGAACCAAGTGTAATCATCCCCACACGGCCCGCTGCAAATAGATTTGCTCCAGTTGGATACTGAGTATCGCCTAGCGCACCAGCTTGGAAAACATGTTGAGTAAACATTTGTCCCCATACAGTTGCAGCTTTAACCATGGCTGGAGTGTTCCATTGCCCATTTCCTGTTGCAGCGGATTCCATTCCCTTGAGATCGTATTGAGAGACAAGCTCCATAAACATCCAAGTATCAAAATTTGTTTGTGTAGCCCCTTGATAAAATGGAATGTAACCTGCTGCAGAAATTTTATGTGCGTCAGCTACCAACTGCTGATAAGTTTTAGGAACGCTTAAATGAAGTTGACTAAAGATTTTTTTGTTATACCAAACATTTAGTACTTGCGTCTCTTGTGGAAGCATATAAAAATTTTTGTCCTTTGGTGGATTGCCTAGTTGAGCTTGTGTAATCGCAGCTTGTGGAAAATCCGTCTTCCATTTCGAACCCCAAAGATTAACCGCAATACTGTTCAGAGACTGTAAATAAGGACGGTATTCTTGAGTTTGTGATCCAGAAGGTAGTCCGATAATATCCGGAAGTGATCCAGATCCCGCAGCAGCCTTTAGTGCAATGTTGTAGTCTGGGTGGGGTTCAATGTTTATTTGAAGATTGATGTTTGGATATTTTTTCTCAATTTTCGTCACGACTTGTTGCATTGTTGTGTCAATAGGAGTCCATGACCAGAGTGTAACCGTAACTTTCTGCGAACTTGTGCGAGCTTGATGCTTACTCGCACCAAATGCTGGAGCGGCCATCATGCTTAGACTGCCCACGGTAAGAACAATTGTGGAAAGTACAACTGATGTTTTTTTCATCGTCCAAAACACCCCTTTTTTTCTTTTAAGTAAACGATTACTTAAATACAAAATCTGCCTCCCTCACCTCCTTATTGGGTAAATCAAACCTGATTTTATCCTGCTGTGACCCATGCTCGATCAAACTCGCAAAAGATTATAGCTTCACGATTCCTTGTATAGACTAATTGAATCAATCCATTAGAGTTGTGAATGACAGTTGGGTAAGAGTATTCACCTAACCCTTTTGCAATCACTCTAGTGAATTCCCACGTTTTACCTTCGTCAACTGATAATGATACAGCCAACTCTGCTCGACCTTGTAAAAGCGGATTGTACACAAGAACAAGATCTCCCAAATCACATTTGATTAGATCAATTCCACTATTAGGATTTAGCAGATCTGTTGGTTGAGCGGCAATCCAACTTAATCCATCATTAAAAGAACGAGAATAATAAATTTGTCCTTTATTCGACCTCATGTACATGAGAACGCTTCCATTCTGCGTTTGACAAAGCGTAGGTTGAATCGCCTTCCCCCGGGATGTTGTATCCCCATATTTTCCCCATGACACACCATTATCCGTTGACCTAAGTACAAGTGATGTCCAATTATTTTCATCATAAATTGGTAATAACAAAGTCCCTGTGTGCAATCGCAGTGGCTTTGTCCGCAACATGAGACCCTTCTCTAAACTAACAAATTCTAAATGCGACCAAGTTTGACCCCCATCTTTTGATATCGATCGAACAATTTTCGATTCTGTCCACCAGTCTCCATACAACACCACAAAATATAAAACAAGATCCTGACCATCCTTATCTAATACGGGATTACCAAGCGGAAGTCCTGGCAACGATTGTATTACCTTTGGAGGCGACCAAATTCCATCAACATTTCTCTTAGATGCCATCAGTATCGTATCTGGTGCCCCCTCAAACGATCCAGAGTACCACACTACATACAACTCACCGTGTTCCAATTCTTCAACAGTCGCCGAGTGACACATTGGTGGAAAGAGTTCTTTTGCAACCACTTGTTCCCTAAACATCATATGCACTCTCCTTTTGCCTCAATATTTACCATTAACCAAATGTAAAGAGCAAACCGATTCCCCTAAACGAATATGCGTAGGCAACTTGATTTCTTCGGGAAGGCTACGTACATCTGATATGATTCTTTCTACAATAAGTTTTGCCGCTGCTAACCCAACATCCTCAGGACTTTGAATAACAGAGGTAATTCTTGGCGCAACAAACTCAGGAAATAGTAAATCACCGAAACTTACAACAGAAAAATCGTTAGGAATCTGAAATTTCAGCTCATGCGCTGCTGTCATTACACCCAAGGCAATAAAATTATTGGTACAAAACACCGCGGTAGGTCTATCCAACCCCATTTGAAGTAATCGTTTACCTAATGAGTACCCCGATTGTTGGTTGTACTCACCCCTAAACATGTACTCTGCACGAACTGAAATACCAGCGTCCTGAAGTGCTCGAATATAACCTTTTTCTCTCTCAATGACTGTACTAAGTACGTTACGTCCATTAATAATCGCAATGTCCCTATGCCCCATTGAAATAACGTGTTTAACTAATTCATAAGTGCTATTTTCACTTTCTTCCACTACTGTATCTACCACTACGTCATTTACACTTCTATCTACAAGAACTATAGGAATATTTTGATGGGTATATCCTGCGATTGATTGTTTTATTTCAATACGGCTAGGCGCAAGAATCAGCCCATCAATTCGTTTTTCAAACAGAACCTTTAATAATGAATCTTCCTTTTGTGGGTTATCATTCGAACTGGCAATAAGTATATTATATTCATATTCTGTTACATAATTTTCCAAAGAACTAATTACTTTCATGAAATAGGGATTGGATATATCCGGAATAAGAACCCCGATCGTCTGTGTTTTTGCATTACGAAGACTACGAGCAATCCCATTAGGTTGATAATTTAGTTCTGACACTGCGCTTAATACTTTTTTGGTTGTTTCTTCTGTTACATAGTAAGTTCCACTTAGAACTCTAGAAACTGTTGCTGTTGATACTCCTGCAATTTTTGCCACATCTTTTAAATTTGCCATCTAAGTCAACACCACCAAGTAATCGATTACATCATTGTTATAAAACATAACAAGACGATTGTCAATGCGAAAATTATTAAAATTTAAAATAAGTGTCCTAAGTTATATTGATCATGTATATTTCGATTCGCTGTAAGAAACAGGAACAGTATTCTATTGCCTCATCATCATACCCACCGAGAACCGCCCCACCTACGAGCATGACAATAATCCGCGGAATGAAAGCGAACGTTAATATGGTTCCAAGCGCAAACTCGGAACCGGTGACGTTGAGGACAAACCAACCAAAGACGATGAAGAATGCGTCATCGCCAAGCACTGACAATAAAACGCCAAAAATCAGACTTGAAAATTCCGGTTACGCCCTAATCGAAATACAGGGGCAGACTGAGTCGCTTCAGATTCATTCGCTGTTCGAATCATCACGTGTCGTCTTCTTTTTGACTATTTGAGCATGTCCGAACAATCCCTCAAAAGGTAACCGTTTGCCAAAACCTAACCGATTATAGCCCCTAAGTAAGTCCTAAGGGATTTGAGAAAATCTGCATTTATTCAATGTCTAGCACGAGTGATGGTGATGGATCAATTTATTTCAAGTTTAAATATGGCATTCAGCTGTGAAAACTAGATATATACAATAATTTGTGGTCTTAATTACCATTATTTCTGCATAATAGTGTTGCAATATTAGTGTTTTTCTATAATATTTATGTTATAAAATTTCAGAAAAGATACCCCCTTATCCTGTTTTTAATGGTTAAAAGGTTTTATGTTCATAAATGACTAAATGATGTGTATGAATTTCATTAGTTGACTTGAAACGTGCTGATTAATTCAGTACCCCTAATTATACCAAACAAAATATTGACTAGCCCTCCAGACCTCTTCGCGCTTTTTCTTAATCCATCTCAGACAGTAATTTCAATTCAATCGAGTGATGACCAATGTATACAGGTGGAGGCCCGATGATATATGGATGATTTTTCACGCCAAGAACAATTTTATCAGGCTATTCTGAACTTATCCCACGACGGTATTGTCGGTGTTGACAAAGATGGCCGTATCATCATTTACAACCAAGTAGCGGCCAATTTTCTCGGACTATCCATTGACAATGCCGTGGGTAAAAATATCGCTAACGTCAATCCCAAGGCTGGACTCTTACGCGTGCTCGCGGAGCAAAGTGTGCAAAACGATGAACTCCGTAGCCTAGGATCACACACGACCATTATTAACCGCGCCCCTGTCTATCACGATGGTGAATTAATAGGGGCTGTGTCAAGTGTGCGCGACATCACGGAACTGCAAATGTATGAAGAATCAATACGACGAAAGTTAAGCAAAAATGGGTTACAGTCGAAGTGGACACTGAACCACTTTGTTGCCGAATCTGCCCCAATGAAACGTTTGTTGCGTTTAGCCACTCGCTATGCATCTGTTGATTCGACACTACTTTTGCTTGGGGAATCTGGCACAGGCAAAGAAATGTTGGCACAAGGCATTCACGCCGCAAGCAACCGTTCTAAAGGCCCTTTTGTTGCTCTTAATTGTGCAGCTGTTCCAGAAACTTTGCTGGAAAGTGAACTGTTCGGGTATGAAGATGGCGCTTTTACCGGAGCGCGGCGAGGTGGCAAAACAGGACTGTTTGAACTGGCACATCACGGGACGTTATTCCTCGACGAAATCGGAGAACTACCCATCTCCTTACAAGCGCGATTACTACGTGCGTTACAAGAGCGGTCAGTGATGAGAATCGGCGGGAATAAAGTCATCCCTGTGGATGTTCGTATTATTGCTGCTACCAATCGTGATCTTGTACAGCAGATTCATCATGGACACTTTCGCCAAGATCTCTACTTTCGCCTCGCAGTGTTGGTTCTGTCTCTGCCACCATTACGGGAACGTGTAGGAGATATTCCATCCCTAATCCAATCATTTACCAATGAGATGCACGATACACTCGATACACCTAAGTTTCAGCTTGATGAAATTGACATTGACCGACTCCAAGCGTATTCATGGCCGGGTAATGTGAGGGAGTTACGCAACTTGATGGAACGCGCCTTTGTCTTGGCAGAAGAGAACCAACCCATCCACCTTTTTGATGAAGACATCTGGATTCCTGTCACATTATCTCAGTCAGATGATATATACCATGGTATTTCTCATCTGACTGAGGCAGAATCACTTGTGGTAGAAGATGAAGTCTCGCGTATCTTGCGAGTGCTACGCGAAGAACATGGCAATATCAATCGTACTGCCAGTCGTCTAGGAATACATCGAACAACATTGTGGAGGAAACTAAAGAAGATGAACAATAAGTGAGGCAGTCATTTCCGTTGCGAGATGTTGCTTTTGTATCAAAAAAGTTGCATTTTACGTTGCGTTGCAACAAAATGGTTTATCATTAATAAAATTATTTAGGTTGTATTCCTCGATATTAGAAGTTTTACACGTTTGGCTCGAATCTTGCATTAGCTACATAGGAGGCTGATGTTCTCAACTTAGAAGGAGTGAAGGTAACGTGAATAAGCCACTCACAGGAATTCGTGTGATTGAGCTAGGGGCATTTATTGCTGGACCTTTTGCCTCGCGCATCTTAGCTGAATTTGGGGCAACAGTGATCAAAGTAGAGCCCCCAGAAGGAGATCAAATTCGAAAATGGGGTCTTCACGAAGAGAATCAAGATTCGTACTGGAGCATGGTGCAGACCCGCAACAAGCAGTCCATCGCTGTTGATTTACACAGTGTCGAAGGACAAGATATCGTACGGAGACTAATCCGTGGCGCTGACGTCGTTATCGAAAATTTTAAACCAGGCACCCTCGCCAAGTGGAATCTCTCGCACGAGGAAATGAAAGCGCTTAATTCGAGACTTATCATCACTAGTGTTACAGGGTTCGGTCAAACTGGTCCATACCATCAGCGACCTGGTTTTGGAAACATCGCTGAATCGATGGGCGGTATGCGGTACCTGACGGGGTTCCCCGATCGACCGCCCGTGCGCATCGGATTATCGATTGGAGATTCGATTGCTGCGTTGTATGCGGTCATTGGCACTTTGTTGGCATTGTATCAACGCGACGTGCAGGACGGGAACGGATCATCCGGTCAGGTCGTGGACGTTGCATTATACGAAGCCGTGTTCAGTCTATTAGAAGGCATTGTTCCTGAATATGTACATCTTGGAAATGTAAGAGAACGAACGGGTAATCAACTTTCCGCCGCCGCCCCATCCAATATGTATCAAACAAAGGATGGTAAGTTTGTCGCCATTGGTGCCAACAGCAATTCATTGTTTGCACGCCTGATGACTTTGATGGATCGAGAGGATTTGGCACAAGACGAATCGCTGAGAGATAACGCTGGACGCGTTAAGGAAGTACAACGGTTGGATTTGGCGATTGAAGCTTGGACCATGCAGTACGCACTCGCTGACGTTCTGCAGTTATTAAACCAGCATAACATTCCAGCAGGTCCAATCTATAGCATTGCCGATATTCTCGTCGACGAACAGTATCAGGCGCGGGACATGTTTGTGAAAGTTCCTGATGAACGTGTTGGACAGGTGATGATGCCGGGAATTGTACCTAAGTTGAGCTCTACCCCCGGCAAAATAGAATGGTCAGGTCCTACATGCGGATCACACACTGAGGCAGTACTCAAGCAACTTGGTTACAGTCAGACCCAGATTGCTACATTGACAGAAAAGGGGGTGATATATAGTGCGGTTCCCAACGAGCGTCCAGCTTCGTGATGTTACGCTGCGTGATGGCTTGCAAAATGAAGTCCACTTCGTTCCCACCGATACCAAGTTGGCTCTTTTGCAGCAGTTGCTGAATGCCGGATTTACAAGCCTTGAAGTGACGTCGTTTGTCCATCCCAAATGGGTGCCAGCCTTACAGGACGCCGATGAACTGGCGATGAGGCTACCGCAAAACGAAGGCATCGAGTATCGAGCGCTGATACCGAACCACAGGGGCATGGAACGGTTTTTGGCCGCACCACTCCATACAGGCGTATTCTTCCTATCCGCTAGTACGGCACACAACCAGGCGAATGTGAACCGCACTACCGAAAGTTCGTTGAATGAAATTGTAAATCTAGTGACCGAATTGCGCACAACCAATCGCCGTATCGTCGGTTCGATTGCCACCTCGTTTGTCTGTCCATTCGAGGGGCTCGTTCCGTTTGAGGCGGTGGACGCCATTGCCGCACGATTGGTCGCGGCCGGTGTGCATGAACTGGCGATTGCCGACACGATTGGGCAAGCCACGCCGCGCATGGTCTATGAACGCTGTAGTCGCTTGCGGGAACAGTATCCCGAAGTAGATATCAGCCTGCATCTGCACGACCCGCACGGATATGGATTTGCGAACGTTTTGGCAGGAATGGCTGCTGGCATTGATGCGTTCGATGTGGCACAAGCGGGATTAGGTGGGTGCCCGTTTGCGCCAGGTGCACCAGGTAACCTAGCAGCTGATACGATGCACCAATTTTTCGAGCAGCAGAACATCGCCACTGGGCTTCATGGCGACGCTTTAGCATCACTGCGTACTGCATTTCAAAACACTATGTTAGGGGGTCAAACACATGCAGGAATTATCCATCGCGAGTAGGATGAACGAAATGCCCGTGTCCGCATTGCATCGAAAAATTACGGCACTGATCGGTATTGGGCTCTTTTTCGACATCTATGACATCTTCTTGGCAGGCACGCTTGGTGTGGTGCTCGCCAAAACATTTCAGGTTCCGACCGCGCTGTTGCCATTGTTGATTGGATCGAGCTTCTTGGGCATGTTTCTCGGTGCCATCATTTTGAATCGTTTGGCTGATAAAATAGGTCGTCGCAAGGCGTTTTTGACCAATTTGTTCGTATATTCGTTATTCACGTTTCTTGGTGCATTCAGCATGAATGTCACCATACTCATTATTGCACGTTTCATTGCGGGTATCGGCATCGGTGCTGAACCCCCATTATGCGACACATATCTCAGCGAGATGCTCCCTACAAAAGTGCGCGGACTTTACATTGGTTGGGCTTATACACTCAGTTTCGTCGCCGTTCCGCTTGTTGGCTTCCTCGCAATGGGTCTTGTACCCCTTCATATCCTTGGGATGGCTGGGTGGCGTTGGCTGTTTGTGATCGGCGGCTTGGGATCTGTTGTCATCTGGGCTTTTCAACGCAATCTACCAGAATCGCCACGATGGTTGGAATCTGTAGGTCGCACAGCAGAAGCAGAGCAAGTATTAACGCGTTTTGGCATGACCAGCAATGACAAAATCACCGAAAAATCGCAAGTTGCCATCACGAAAGAAAGCGCAGTCAGCGTTAGCACGCTATTTGGCAAGCAATACATTGGTAGAACCTTCATGCTATGGATCTTTCAAATTTTGCAGACCCTCGGATATTACGGCTTTGGCACACTAGTGCCTATCGTCTTAGCTGCCAAAGGGTTAACAATTGTGCACTCGCTCGAATTTACATCATTATCGTTTATCGGGTATCCCATTGGATCATTATTGTCACTGTTCATTCTGGAGCGATTCCAACGCAAATGGATCATTGTTGCAGCTGCCTTTGGCATGGCGCTTTTTGGACTCTCATTTGGCTTTGCAAGCTCGTCTACCGTCATTGTCCTATTCGGTTTCCTATATACACTTGTCAGCAACATCTTCTCAAATGCGTATCACATCTTCCAAGCGGAGATTTTCCCAACGGCCATTCGTGCCACTGCTGCTGGCTGGGGGTATAGTTTGAGTCGACTGATGAGTGGTTTGATGCCGTTCCTGCTTCTGCCCATCCTACATGCTGATGGAGCCGTTGCAATGTTCAGTGTGGTCGCCCTCGCCATGGTACTCATCATGATTGACATCGGCGTGTTTGCGCCCAAAACCACGGGAATTCCACTGGAGACGGTAAACGATGTGACTGCGTGACATCGTGGAACCAAGACATGGATTTCCCATTTTGAGATGCACAAGAGTTGAATAACAAAAAGAGTGGCGTACAATTTGGGTCAACCAAGTTGGACATCACTCTCTTTGTTATTCATGGAAATCGGCGAGGAGGAAGGAAATTTTCACTGAAATATAAATTGGAGAATTTGTTGTCCAATGTGCCACCTCCGCATGCTGTTCGCGCTTACGATCCAAAAATGCGGCAACCTGATCCTCTAAAAGAACAAATCTTCCCGTCTGCAGACTGTAGCGCAATTCTTCCATCACAAATTCCCGTGGAAAACGATAGGATGCCAAAAAGGTGTAGAGCAGTATCGCCAACGTATCACTGCGCGCCCCCTCCAAAAACAACGCTCGCAATCGCTCATCGAGCCAGACAATCCGTCGTTTGACCAAAGTAAGATACGTCATCGCCGTACTCATACGCCGAGCTTGAAACAAATTGCGCGAAAGTACATCTTGGCGCACCTCAGTCCACGACATTCCATTTGCCAGCAATAGGAGAACAACCTCCATCTCGTGGCGCAAAAGCCGCTCCGATGTAAAACTTGCCACGTAGTTCTGAGTTGCCATATCCACCATACAATTTCCAAACTCCCTTGAATCGTCTAAACACAGGTCATCACGTTTGCTGCAATTCAGTCTCCAGTTGATTGACCTGCAGCATCGACTGGTATATCTCGATATCCTGATCCACAGCCTCAAACGAGACTGCAAGAGCATAGGGCACCTTATCGTTCATCGACTTATCCCAACCGTTATGACTCAGCACCGCTATGCAAAAACTTTTTGACAGTTGGTGAGAGGGTATGACCGTCCAATCCTTTTGAATGGTTCCGGCATTTCGTGAAAACCCCTTAATCTCACCCCAATCGCTCCGTTCTCGAATCGTCCATTGAATCACATCACCCGTCGTGGACGGATCATCCTCCACAGAGAGTTCCTCGTCTACCATACGGATCGTCCGTTCCATGAAGACAGATACAGATTCACCTAATTTACTGGTCGACCATTCTAGCCACGTAGACAGATAGCCGCGATTGGAACGTCTGGTTCGTCTTGGTTGTGCCTTATAAGACAATGTGATTTCCACCCTGATATTGAAACTATCACCTGGACGTCTTAATTCATCTGGAATATGTACTTCAAAAAGATGTACTTGTTTCGGTGAAATCCATCGCCCATCAGAAATGAAGGTTGACCTAAAGGGACTATTATCAGTAGCCCTTTGTTTATCTGGAAGACCATAGCCAATATGTCGAATGACATTCTCCGGCTTCCAAGTGATTGTCCACTCTGGCCAACGGGCGGACTGGATCAAAAGCGCTCGATAAAGCAGTGTCGACGCCTCCGGGAGGGTGTCTTGAATGGCGGCTAAAATATGAGCAACTTTCGGCGCAGCAAACGAGGTGCCCAAATCATCTTTGGCTACGGATGGGCCACCATGGAGGGTCGATCGAACTAATGGAGGTGTGAGATTTGGATGGCAAACCAACCTGCGTGGGTTGCCATTATCAAAAGCCCAATCGCCACCAAATTCGACTACATCAGGTTTGATCACATTCCAAATTCCTGGACCAGTACGGGAAAAGGTCGATGGTTCACCCCACTTAGACAATGAATTCCAAAGACCAGTCTCTTCGTCAATCGCAATTGAACCGACAGTGATGGCCTGCAGACTCTGTGACGGGTTTGCCACGCGGCATGAACCTTCTAGTAGATACTCCGGATAATTGCGCCCCGCCGCCAAGTGATCAGATATCCCGAATTTGATCGCCAAGCCGTCCGCGGATCGCGTGACATTGCCTGCGGCCAACACAAAAAGCACGTCATATTGCCACGATTGGTAATCAATCTCTGCCGCCCATGCACTCATCTTTTGCAGTCGGCAAGAAGTTGTGGATGCTATAGAGTGATTATATAGATCG
>JAJZCJ010000023.1 GCA_021846145.1 Bacillota bacterium | reverse complement strand
AAACAACATGGTTCGTTATCAATTTAAGGAGATCAATTTAATGAGATTTAGCATTCAAAATGAAAAACTAAAGCAATATTTAGCGGTCGCAGTGGGTGGGATTTTGGGCGCATTGATGAGAGAAACGATTGAAATGCTGATGCGTGCAAGCGCGACTGATCAAATTCCCGTGGCGACACTGTTGATCAATTGGGTGGGCAGCTTTCTTTTAGCGTGGTTTTATACGATTTCGATCTGGAAATATCAAATTCCCCAGTGGGTTCGGGTAGGGGTTGGCACGGGATTCATTGGGGCATTTACGACGTTCTCTACATTCTCTGTGGAGTCACTGAATTTACTGCAACAAAATATTGGCGTGGGTGTTATGTATATTGCTAGTAGTATGTTGGGCGGATTTGGGGCGATATGGTTCGGTATACGGCTGGCGGGCGAAGAGCCTGAAGAAGAGACAATATAATTGGATTACGTTGTATCGGAGGATATTATGACGGTAGAGTGGGTAGGAGTGGCAGTTGGCGGGTTGTTCGGCGCGGTCACGCGATTTTTTGTCATGAATGTGGTAAATAAATACTGGAATAAATCATTTCCCATCGCCACTTTTTTAATCAATGTGATCGGTTCGATCTTGCTTGGCATGATTTTATCATTGAGTATAGATAATCAGTTATTAGATAATTGGTTGGTCAGCATCTTTGGCTTAGGTTTTATGGGGGCGTTTACGACATTTTCCACCTTGATGTACGAATCAGTGACGCTGATGGATCGCCGTTTGACACGCACTGCCGTGCTGTATGTGGTTGCAAGTGTTGTCTTTGGCATTCTCGGCGCATTAGTAGGCAGGCTGCTGTGATGGTATGAGTGCGATCACAAGTAGTCCTTTCGCACTATTTATAAAACTATAAAATTAGTTTTATAATATTGTCGTGATCACTACTTCATGACGAAGGAGGTGTTACCCATCGAACGAGCATCTGTGAGTTCACCCATGCTATCGCCGGCACAACTTGCGGAGGTGAAGGGGCAGTTTGAAGCATCGTTTTCGCTGCTCCATGCACCAGATGATCTGGCCAATCAGGCTTACTTTTACAAGGCGCTTGGCGACAGTACACGTCTGAAGATTATCGGCCTGCTGTTACTATCCGAGCTGTGTTTATGCCAGTTGGTAGAACTGACTGCGGTGCCCACTTCGACCATGACCCATCATCTGCAGGTGTTGGATCGCGGCGGAGTGATTGTGACTAATCGGATCGGCAAATTTACGATTTACGCCATTCGTGAAAGCAAACGCGCGGCATTGATCCACGCGTTAGCAGAAAAAGAATAATCACACATCTGAAGGAAAGAAGGTTTATCCTATGTCGATTTCCATTCAATACGAGACAGCCATTACGCCAGAAGAACTTCTGGGTGCACAATATTTTCATGGGCACAAATGTCCAGCAATGCCACAAGGACTACGTGCGGGGCATCTCGCTATGGACATTCTCGGGGTGCAGCGGGCGCGTGGTGGCGGTGAACTAAAAGCAATCGTAGAAATTGGTGATCACCATTTTTCAGGGTGTTTTGCAGACGGCGTGCAATTTGCTACTGGTTGCACGTTTGGCAAAGGCAATATTGAGAAACAACCTTTAGGCAAGTTTGCGCTGACACTGATCGATACGAAAACTAAGCGTGCAGTGCGTATTTCATCCCAATATGACCGCATGAAAGTTTGTTTGGAGATGCCATTTTTTGAACAGCGTAAACAGGGAATTCCTCCTTATGAGTTAGACCCGTCGGTGGTGGAACCATTGATTGAAGACGTCGTCGCTCATGCTTGGCATGAAATGTTCGATGTCCAAGTATTTGAAAACTATCCGGTGCAAAAAGCGGCAGAATCCTTTAATGCTACGCAGTGTGAGGACTGTGGTGAAATGGTAGTCGCTGAATATGCCAAGGAACTTGATGGCCACACGTTGTGCGGCACCTGCTTTAACGGAAGAGTCAATCGAAAAGGATAGTGATGTTTGTGTTAGTGGTAGCGACTGTTCTGATTTTCCTTGTTTCTGCCTTATTCGCGATGCTCGGGATGGGGGGTGGGATGCTTCACGTCCCTATTCTGTTGTGGTTTGGGTATCCCTTGAAGACAGTCGCACAACCGGTGGGTATTTTGTTAAATGGGTTAACGACGCTAGTGGCACTCATTACATACGGTCGCAATAAACTCGTCGATTGGCGGGGAGGTTGGCCGATGGCGCTTGCAGCGCTTCTGCTTGCTCCGGTCGGGAGTATGGTGGCACATCTGATTGATGACCGAGTTCTTATATTTTTGTTTGTTCTGATGATTTTTTTTGCTGGAATCAGAACATTGATGAGTACTAAAAAAGCAGAGTTGACGGAATATAATCCCAATTGGACACATCGACTACTTGGGATCTTGGTGGCAGGATTTGCCGCTTTTTTGGGTGCAATGCTTGGACTCGGCGGTGGAACCTTGATTAGTCCGATGCTGATGTGGATGGGGTATCCCACTAAAAAGGCGGTTGCAACATCCGCTTTTATCGTCACCATTTCAAGTGCATCGGGATTTGTGGGACGCATGGGGCATCTTGAGGCTTCATGGGTGCTCGTTTTAGTACTGTCGGTTGCGGTCATTGTGGCGGCTTGGCTTGGAAGTTCTCTCATGGCGACAAAGGCTAAGCCCAAATGGGTCAAATACGCGTATACAATTTTGCTGTTTGGCGTCGGGATAAAATTAATTATTCCTATGTTCTGAGGAAAATAGATGTAAGGATGATCTTGCTCGCATTGACAATTCAGATAGGAACGTTATTATATAAGCAAGTGATTATATTAACATATAATGATGGGGGCGATAATATGGGTTATTCGTTTGATGAATGGGCGGAGATTTACAAAATCTTTGGAGACAAGACGAGGCTTCATCTACTATCGTTACTCTCAAGGAGGGAATGCTGCGTCTGTGAATTGACCGACATAGTAAATATGTCACAACCGGGAATCTCCCAGCACTTGCGAAAATTAAAGCAAGCGGGCATTGTGAAGGAACGCAAAACGGCTCAATGGGTGTATTACTCATTGGATGGTCAAAATATTCCCTTTTTCCATGAACTAGTGAAGTATCTGCCCGACGTTTCGGAGGAAGTCGCCAATTTGCAAGATCAAACCGTTCGGTGCAATCGGGAGTAAGGTGGGTGTCGAGTGTTGTTTTTGGCAATTGGTCTTTTTTTGTTAACGTTGGTATTCGTGATTTGGCAGCCAAGGGGATTATCAATTGGCTGGAGTGCGCTAGGTGGGGCTGTTCTCGCGTTATTGTTGCATGTGGTGTCGTTGCAGGATGTCGTGGCGGTGACGCGGATCGTCTGGGATGCGACGTTGGCGTTTGTTTCGATTATTATTTTCTCCACCATTCTGGACAAAGTTGGCTTTTTTGAATGGGCAGCTTTAAAGATGGCGCATGCGGCCAAAGGTGATGGCCGGAAAGTGTTTTTGTATGTGATTACACTCGGGGCCATTGTGGCTGCGTTTTTTGCCAATGACGGGGCGGCGCTCATCTTGACGCCAATTGTGCTGGAAAAAGTGAAGTTACTGAAATTTGACTCGCGAAAAATGTTGCCATTTATTATGGCGAGCGGTTTTATCGCGGATACGACATCGCTACCGTTTGTGATCAGCAACCTAGTCAATATTGTATCGGCAGACTATTTCCACATTGGTTTTTTAAGTTATGCGGTACATATGATCGTGCCGGATTTGGTGTCTTTTGTTGCAAGTATACTTGTCCTGTACCTCGTGTTTCGCAAGGACATTCCGGCATCTTATCATCCAGAGGATTTGACTGATCCCAAGGATGCGATTGTGCATCAAGGGCTATTTAAGGTTTCCTGGGTATTGCTTGTGTTGATGGTGATTGGGTATGTGATGACCGAACTTTTGCATATTCCCGTGTCGTTCGTGGCAGGTGCCATCGCTATATTATTTTTAGTGGCGGGGACGCGCACGAAAGTGATTGATCCTTGGCGTGTGGTGAAAGAAGCACCGTGGGCGATTGTATTTTTTTCGATTGGCATGTATGTGGTGGTTTTCGGGCTGCGCAATGCAGGGTTAACACAAATATTGGGGAGTGTATTGCGGCAAACTACTCATGATGGACTGTTTGCGGCAACTTTGGTTACAGGGTTTATCGCGGCGGGGCTGTCTAGTGTCATGAACAATATGCCTTCTGTGATGATCGGCGCACTCGCGATTCATTCGGTGAATGCATCAGGTATCATGCACCAGGCACTCGTCTATGCGAATGTGATCGGATGTGACCTAGGGCCAAAAATTACGCCGATTGGTTCGCTTGCGACGTTGCTCTGGCTGCACGTGTTAGGTAAAAAAGGGATCAAGATCACGTGGGGGCAATATTTTCGCACAGGAATTGTGATGACCGTTCCTACGTTATTCATCACGTTAACTGGGTTATTTGTATGGATTCGTCTGATTGGATAGCAAAGTGATGGAGGGATTTTTGGTGGAAAAACCGATTTTATACTTTATTTGTACAGGCAACTCTTGTCGCTCGCAGATGGCGGAGGCGTGGGCGCGGCACTTTGGCGGTGAGCGGGTGGAAGTGTACAGTGGGGGAATTGAGGCGCATGGAATGAACCCACGTACGGTGCAGTCGATGCAGGAAGTGGGCATTGACATTTCGGCACAGAATTCTAGTTTGATCGATAATGACCTTTTGAACCGATCCGATTTTGCGATCACGTTATGCGGTGATGCGTATGATCGTTGTCCGGTGACGCCGCCGCAGGTCAAGCGGTTGCACTTTGGTTTTGAAGATCCGGCGCGAACTCAAGGGACAGAAGAAGTGATCATGGCCAAATTCGCCGAGGTGCGAGACGGAATTCGCGACAAGATCAAGTCGTTTTTGGAAGAAATTCTGACCAATTGACTAACTAGCTGTGGATAGCTCACGCGAGAGACAATGTATGTGGCGAACGGATTTGCGTGTGTCGCGCGCGTAAGTGAGCGCATTCGTTGTCTCTCGCTCTAGCTCCCAGTGACCACATCGAAAAAGATTCATATAGGTATATGATGGTTTTAAATAAATCATTGTAGTAAGATACTGTAAAGAATTCTAGTGCCCGTTACAAGTTAGAGGAGTGGTCACTTATGAATACAATGTTTATCGCAGGACATGGCAAGCTGCCGACGGGTTCCGCCGCGAAGGCTGTGTTTGAAATGCTCGCGGTGACCGTAGAAGTCGACAAAAGGTTCGGTGTGATTCTCGAAGCGGATTGCACGTTAGCTACGGATCTGGGACGGCAGATGGTGCGTCAGTTGTTACGGGGGTACTCGTTACGAGAAGACATGGATCTGATCCGAAAATCAGTCACAGATTCTTATTTTGGCAAGGTCAAGAGTGCTCTGTTAGCTGCCTTGAATGATTTAGAAGCCGAGTTTGTGAGACGGAACGAGGTATCCACTCGTTCTAATAACGGTTGACTTTTCTAACAACAAATGCTAATGTTTCACTATTCAATAAATAGTCAGTAGTCATTTTATTTATCCATAACTGTAATCGCGTTAGTTTTGAAATTTTTTACACTGAAGTTTGAGTCGCGGCAATGCCTGCCGGGAAAAATTGAACTTCGTTCCCTAAATCTATTCCAAGTGCTGTTTCACTTGAGTTATCGGATATCCTCCGTTAAGAAATCTTGTGAAGCCCAGCTGCAGCAAACCGCTGTTCTGGGCTTTTTGTGTCCTCAGAGAGCGCTTTGTTGCCTCTGAGGAGGGGTTTGCGTGGTAAATTGGGCATCTATATCTTGTTCTATTTACCGTGGCGGCACAAGTAAGGGTATTTTCATACAAGGAAGCGACCTTCCGCAAAACGAAACGGAACGTTTCCGAACGCTGCTCTCCATTTTTGGTAGTCCAGATCCTATACAAATTGATGGCCTCGGCGGGGGTACGCCCACGACGAGTAAGCTTGCCATTATTGATCGTTCTAGTCGGTCGGATGCAGATGTGGACTACACTTTCGGACAGGTGAGTGTTGAACGCTCGTTCATCGACTTTAAACCGAACTGTGGTAACATTTCTTCGGCAGTTGGGCCGTTTGCCTTGGAACACGGTCTGGTCTCGGCCCAACATGATGAAGAGGCACTGGTTCGTATTTTTAACACGAATACTAACACCATAATTCACGCCCGCTTTGCCATAGCCAATGGGCACTTTGTGCCTGATGGCAACACCGTCATATCGGGCGTACCAGGCTCCGGATCAGCGATCTATCTCGATTTTTTCAATGCAACCGGAGGCGTGACGGGTCGGGTATTTCCCACCGGGTCGGTGGCGGATACGGTTGTATTGTCAGACGGGCGCGTTATTCGCGTGACCGTGATCGACGCGGGCAATCTGATGGTGTTGGTAGACGCTGATGACCTTGGTGTGAGCGGTACGGAAATTGAACTACCTGACCCCGTGGGGCAGACATTAGAAGAAATTCGCCAGCGAGTGGGTCGGCAACTCGGATTGTATAGCAGCGGAGAAGTGGTAGCGGCATCGTCGCATGCGTTACCAAAGATTGCTTGGGTACAGCATCCGCTAGACTACCAAGATGTTGACGGGAAGAAAATTTCTGCTGAAACTATTGGGATCGTGGCACGTGTTCTTACTATGGGAAAACTGCATATGGCGTACGCGGTGACAGGTGGGATCGCCCTGACGGTGGCAGCCCACATTCCGGGAACGATTCCCTATGGAAAGGTATCCGCACGTACACAGACGGATCAACTGTTGCGCATCGGCCATCCCTCTGGGGTACTGGAAGTGGGTGCGGATGTGGCGAAGGATAAATTCGGTCATTGGACCGCTCGTCGTGTTACGCTCGTCCGCACCGCTCGTCCCATTATGGACGGTCAGGTGTGGGTTCGGGGGGTGAGTGAGATGTAACTCGCCATCTTTTCTTCGGAATGTAATCGCTTGCAACACTAACAAAAAAACATGGAAGCAGTGAATGTTGTAATCATCCGGTAAGGGGGAATCATTATGAGTAGTTCTGTGGCCGCTCGTTTAGACCGGCTTCCTATCAGTCAGTTTCACAAGTATATCATGTGGGTGATGGCGTTTTCGTTCTTTTTTGAATTAGGGGACATCAATACGCTGTCGTTTACTGCGCCCGCGATTCAAGAACAGTGGCACCTTAGCTTGTCGACCATCGGCAACATTACTTCGATGACGTTCTTGGGCATGTTTTTAGGTGCTACCATCATTGGGTGGGTGGCCGACCGGATTGGTCGCAAGAAAAGCTTAGTTCTGACCATTTTCATCTTTTCAGGATTTTCGCTCTTAAATGGGTTTGCGACGAGCATTCCATTCCTAATGTTCACCCGTTTATTCACGGGAGTTGGATTGTCAGCCATGACGGTCGTCGCCATCACGTACATTAGTGAAATGTTTCCAGCAAAAAAACGTGGTGCGTATCTTGGCTGGATTATGACCATTGGCTTGGCGGGTATCCCGATAATGGCATATGTTTCTCGTTTTATGGTTCCGGTCGCCCCTTGGGGCTGGCGACTAGTGTACATCTGGGGAGCGCTCGGATTTATCTTCGGCTTGTTGGCGTTGCGGCTTAAAGAATCCCCGCGTTGGTTGGAAAATAGAGGCCGCTTTGCCGAGACGGAAGCCGTCATGACACAAATTGAACAACAGGTGCAAGTTGAAAAAGGTGCACTTCCGCAGGTGGAAAGCACAATTGAGGCACAGGTGAACCACAAGGGGTACAGTGTGTTGTTTTCATCCAAATACCTTGGCCGTACCATTATCCTATTAATTTTGTGGATTGCGCAAACGCTTGGTTTCTACGGTTTCATGGCTTGGGTGCCAACGCTGCTTGTCTCACACGGATTTTCGTTGGTGCACTCACTAGCTTGGTCTTCCGCGATGCAAATTGGTGCGGTTCCAGGTGCGCTGATTGGAGCCCTCATCTCTGATAGGATGGAGCGCAAGTGGGCTATTGCCATAGTATCCGTCATCATTGCCGCTTGTGGGTTGCTGTATGGACTGTCGTCCAGTTCAGCTGGAATTATTATCTTCGGATTCTTGGTAGCTATGTTTATTCAAACCTTTGCCCCACTATTGTACGCCTACACCCCAGAACTATACCCGACTGAAGTCCGCAACTCCGGTTCCGGTTTGACTTACGGCGTCGGACGTTTGGCTAACGTTATCGGGCCGATGATTGTGGTGTTTTTCTACAACAACATGGGATATCAAAGTGTTTTTATCTATATCGCGGCGTGTTGGTTCATTTGTGCTATTTTGATAGCTGCCTTTGGTCCCAAGACGCGGGCACGAGCGCTCGAAAGTGTCAGCGTGTCAATTTAAGAATTGTTGGAAATTTGAAAAAAGAAAGCATATCTGTCGTTTAACAGTGTTAGTTAGCACTTGTTTGCATTTTTTAGACCGATTCTTTTGTAATGGTTTGCTGCAGACGCGCTGAGACGAGCGCGTCTGCAGCGTCAAAAATAGCTTGCGATAAAGTTGACGAAGGCGGTTACAACTGCTAAGCCGAGCATCTCCTTGCGAAAAATCAGCCACGTGTTGCGTCTAAGCGCGAACTCCTCCTTGGTGGTCATTGGGTGTAAGCACAGTTGATCCGTTTTTTGTAAGGAAATTTCCGGTAGAACGGCATAGCCCAAACCCTGTTTTACAAAAGCTTTGCAGGTCTCGAGGTTGTCGACTTCCATTGTGATGCCTGGTTGCAGCGTTGGGTAATTGTCTAGCCACCAGTTGTCGATTACATTTTTGAACGCGGGGTCGGTCTGATAGTTGATCCAGGGTAGAGTGGGCAGCTTATTTAAATCAAGTTCGTGCTTCGAAACAATATAGATCGATTCACTGAATAAGCGTCGTTTTTCTTCGATCCAACGTGGCTCGCCGCGGACAATGCCAATATGCACCTCCTCTTTGATCATGCATTGAATGATGTCGGTAGACCACCCGGTTTTTACATTGATCTCCACACCGGGGTTGTCATCTAAAAAATTCTTCAGCAATTCGGGTAGTTTATAACGGGCAAATGTACTGGAGACACCAAGGCGTAGAGTGCCTTTGATGGTCACGCTGTGGTTGGCCATTTGGTCTTTGATGTTTTGCAGATCAGTGAGCATTTTTTTCGCGTATGCCACGAGTGAATGGCCGGGTTCTGTAAACTCAACGCCTGTCTTTTTCCGAATCAACAGCGGGACCCCAAATTCTTTCTCAATTTGCTGAACGCGGTATGTTATTGACGGTTGGGACAAGTACAGTTTTTGTGCAGCCTTGGTGATGTTCTTCTCTTCAGATAGCATGTGCAGAATGCGCCAATCTTTTTCTTCCATAATCGTTTCATCCTTTTTTTATTCATAGACAACCTTGATGGAGTTCTATTCAATATCAATATTTTTTTAATTACAAATAGTATACTATGCTGAATTTGAAATTGAATCACTTTGCAGCGGAGTTTGTATTTCTGATTTAACATCGATGAAATTTGGGAGGAAGAACATGAATCGGGAAATACTTCATGAGGATTATGACGTGATGGTGGTCGGGGGAGGAAATGCGGCTCTTTCTGCTGCACTGTCGGCGTATGAACGGGGAGCTAAGGTGTTGGTTGTCGAACGTGCCCCCGAATTTTATCGTGGTGGAAACAGCAGGCTTACTCGTGACTTTCGAGTAATGCACACACGTGAGAACCAGTATATGACCGGAACTTACCCAGAAGAGGAATTCTTGGAGGATTTAACCCGTGTTGCCGGTGGAGCAATTAATCAAGACCTAGCCCGATTAATAGTGTGTAAGTCTGAAGAACTCCCAGATTGGCTCAGTAAGCAGGGAATTCGCTGGCAACCGGCACTTTCCGGGACGCTGCACTTAGCCCGGACGAACATCTTTCAACTTGGCGGTGGCAAAGCAATGATGAACGCCTACTATGATTCTGCTCAGGACAGTGGGATTGATGTCTGGTACGAATCTTTTGTGGAGGATTTTATCATTGATGGTGTAGAGTTTCGGGCTGCAAAAGTGCGGAGAGAGAACGCGAACGTTATGGTCCAAGCGCGCACAGTGATTGTGGCATCGGGTGGTTTTGAGGCGAATGTCGAATGGCACAGACAGTACTGGGGAGCGGCCGCAGACAATTTTATTATCCGCGGTACACGATTCAATCAGGGCAATGTCCTCGAGGTATTGCTCAACAATGGAGTTGCTCAGGTCGGGGAGTCGAACGCTTTTCATGCCGTCGCGGTGGATGGACGTGCGCCGAAGTATGATGGCGGAATTGTGACGCGGCTGGACAGCGTACCGTTCGGGATCGTGGTCAATAAATATTGCCATAGATTCTACGACGAAGGGGAAGACTTCTGGCCCAAACGTTACGCCATTTGGGGTGGACTGATTGCTAGGCAGCCTGATCAGATTGCTTACTCCATTATCGACAGTAAGGTTCTGGAGAAATTTATGCCGTCAGTGTTTGAGCCCATTTCTGCGGGAACGATCGGTGAACTCGCCGAAAAGCTGGGGCTCGATGGTACCGTGTTGATAGACACTATTGAAAACTTTAACCAAAGTGTACACTCAGGCGTATTCAATCCCGCTGAATTGGACAACTGCCGAACGGTGGGATTGACGCCCCCAAAAAGTCATTGGGCGGTCCGAGTCGATGAACCTCCGTTTTATGCCTATCCCCTGAAGACCGGGATTACTTTTACCTACCTAGGGGTAGAGGTGAACGAGCAGGCAAGGATCAAGTTGAATGACGGACGCTTTGCTGCGAATATGTTTGCCGCCGGAGAAATTGTAGCTGGCAACGTCCTCTGTCGTGGTTACTTGGCTGGTTTTGGACTCACGATGGGTGCTGTGTTAGGACGAATAGCAGGGGGGGAAGCAGCAAATGCAGCAAAATAAACTGGTGGATGATGGAAAACGCCAAATGCGTATTTGCAACGCTTGCCGATATTGTGAAGGTTATTGTGCGGTATGGAGAGCGATTGAGCGGCACCGTGATTTCTCTTCAAGCGACTTGGCATACTTGGCCAATCTGTGCCACGATTGCCGTGATTGTTACTTTGCATGTCCGTTTACTACACCGCATGTGTTTGACATTAATCCACCAAAATTGTTTAGTGATCTGCGTGAAAAGTCGTATCGCCAGTACGCTTGGCCAAGTGCATGGGCAAAGACATTCGGAGACAAGCATAGTGGGTTTTGGATGGTCGCTGTGATCGGCATCGCATTGCTGCTAGCTATTGTTTTGGCAACCAATGGTGTTGCGGGGATTTGGATGCAGCATGTGGGAACCGGTGCATTCTATCAATTGATTTCCGAGACTGTACTGGAAGGTTTATTCGGACTACTCGGTCTGTGGATGGTTGGCGGATGGGCACTCGGGGCATGGAAATTCTGGAGGGATATACGGCCACCACAATCTGACAAAATAAGGGGAAAAGATGTGGCTACGGCTATATCGTATGCACTTAGTCTACGCTACTTGGGGGGAGATGGTGCGGATTGTACGACTCACTCTGACGAATTGCCAAGGAGTCGCAGATGGCTGCATCACCTTGTGTTCTATGGGTTCTTGCTTGATTTTTCCTCGACCACGCTAGGAGCATTTTACTCACATTTCTTATACATTCAGGCACCGTATCCGTGGTATAACCCGGTGGTAATTTTGGGTGTCTTAGGCGGGATCGGCATTATTATTGGAATTTGGGGACTGCTGGTTGTGAAAAAAAAGAATGATCAATTGGTTACGGACACGCGCGCCACACAGTCAGGAACGTCTTTTTCTGTCGCACTGCTGACCGTTGCCATGACAGGGATGGTGTTGTTGGTATTTCGGGACACAGCAGCAATGGGAATGATATTGGTAGTACATTTAGGCAGTGTCGCTGCTTTATTCTTTACTGCCCCCTATTCGAAGTTCGCACATTTTGTCTATCGCTTTTTGGCACTGGTTCGTTACGCACAAGAGGAACGGGTCACCAAGTGAAAAATCTTAGGAAATAGCTCACGTCCAGCGGTTAACATATAAACAAACTTCATATAAGTAGGCAGAAAGAACTGAGGCTAGAAATAAAATTATCATAGTTAGAGGTTTTCGCGGTGGAAAAGAAAACATTCGATAAAGGGGTTAAGGTTCAATCCGTAAGGCTGTTTCTAGAAATAGAAGAAATCGGTCGCCTAGGCCGCTCGTGAACTGTGCATTGCCATGTTGACTCTGTATCGTTGCGTAGGTGTTGGCCACCTCTGATCAAGCCATCTTTGGCATACACACAATCATACTTGGGGAACCAAAACATCTTCCCCAAGTATAGCCTACCATTATGACTATAACGCCATAACTCGAACATATTCTAGTGCCGTTGTCGGGATTGTTACGACAATCGGTGGACTATATACGATCGGTGGTTCCGCAACTTTGATGGAGCCAGTTTGTACAGATGTTAGTGTTCCTTCATACATTGCATTAGCAACCACCACTTCAACGGTTCTCCCAATAAAACTTGACAACATGGTTTGCAATGTCACTGGTTCATCCTCCTCTACTGAACGCTTGTGATCTGACTGTAAGGAATGATTAGTACATCTTGGTTGCTTTCTGTTAATTCGACAGCGTTTGTGCCTACGACGGTGACGGTGCCAACCAATGTTCCTGAGGCGACGCCGACAGTTACCACTTGTCCTTGCTTGCTAGAAAATAACGCTTGCAAACTAGGATTTTCTGGATGTTCACTTACAATTTGTTCCTCTAGGCGGGCGATTGCCTCCCATAATTCATGAATCTCGTGCTCAAAACGCTGTTCGTTGTGGTGCAATTCCCGGCGCAATTGCCGGATTTCCAGACGCAATCGGCGGACTTTTGCGGCCAAACTGTGATAGATCGGCACACTCCCTCTAATTTGCAAAGAATTAGCCACAATCTTTCGTGTGCGGATGACGCCTACTCGTACCGGTGCGTTTGTCATGCTCACACCCCTCAATTCTCTTGTATTTTGGTTGCTTTATTAAGTATGTTTACGAGGTAGTTGTTCCTGTTGCCCCGGCGATAAACCCGTAATGTTGTCAAGATACGCATCTGTCCGTCAGTACTCATCAACAAATTCTTCGTATCTGTAATACGGATACGTTGTCTGCTGCTGATTGTCCATAAGGTCATCCCACGATAGCTGATCAAATTGCCCCGCCCATTTGTGATTAAAATAATCCCAGCTTTGATTGATCCACGCTGTTCCTTGATCCGCAAGACCCTGAAAGGAACTGTGGTTGTCATGCCAAACAAACGTATCAAGCGCGACGAGCAGTTGACGCCCCTGCAGGCGCGCACGTAGACACCAGTCTGCATCATCTGCGCCACAGATGCATCCCGGATCAAATGTGCCGATCGATTGCCACGCCTCCTCTTTGATCATCCACATCGTACCTTGTAGGAATTTTGCCGTAATTGCCTTTACAGGCATATCTCGTATTATTTCATTGATTGATGTGACAGCATCTTCGCTGTATTCATTGGGACAAAGCGCATCGTGATACAATAAAATATCTTGCCATCCGCCAATCCCTCTTGCGATCGGTGCCACGGCAGCGATCTTGTGCTGACGATACAAGTGGCGCTGCAAACGGCTGGCCCATGCTGGCCCCACATACACATCAGAATTGATAAAACACACGTCCGCGTGAGGAACAAGGTGGGGCATCACGGTTTTTACAGCTTGGCTATAACCGATATTGGCAGGCAATACCGACACCGTGAAAATCTCGGGGTACTGTGTTTGATACTGCAAAATCATTGCTTGGGATCCATCTGTTGAGGCATTATCGACGACAAAGATGTGGTAAGGGCGATCGGTGTAGCGCGTTATGGAATGCAGACAAGTTTGTGTTTTTTGGCGGGTGTTAAAACTTACGACAACAATATTGAGGGCTTGTTCCATTAGGCTTCTTCCCAGCGCTCTAAGACAGGGTGTTCATCGAGCATCGAATCGTAGTGGCTACGTGGACCAAACTGCGAATTGGGGTCGCGTTGAATATAAAAGTCATATTTTTTTTTGATTTCATCCAACGTGCCTGCGTACCCATAATGCTTGATCCGCAATTCGGAGTTGTCTCCTGGAAAATCAGACACCAAATTTACGGGCAAGCTGCCGCCATGAAGGGCCTGATTGTTCCATACGTACTGTGCGTTTGGGATGTAGCGAAATAAGCGAGGTCCATACTGGACGGGTGCCCACAGCTTGTCAACCCGGTAATGGGTAAGGGAGTTCCAAAAATGATAAAAACGGAATCCATACCAGTCAAATTGCGTTTGATTGATAAGCGTGCGGAGCTGGGTTTTCGCCTTATCTTCTAACATTTCATCAGCATCGATGGCCAAGATCCAGTCAGGATGGGTGGCTACGGTGCGTCGAAATAAGCGTTGTTTTAACGCAGCTTCATTGACGCCATACATGGATGACGGCGAACGTCCTAACGACACTACTTTGGCATACGACTGACAAGTAGCCACCGTGTCATCGGTGGAATCGTCGTCTAAAATCACAATCGCATCGACATACGTGGATAGATCATCTAAGACGCGCTTTAGGTAACGGGTTGCTTCATTGCGCACCTGTATCATGGCGGTGAGCTTGTTGTCATGCGCTTTTCTAATGAGTGTCATGGTTGTTATCCTCCTTACTTCGTCTATCTAAGTGCTTCCATTTCGCGCGAAAATAACGTTCGCTTTCTTCAAAATACCGGCGTAGCTGCGTATGGTTGTGATTGCTTTGTCCTGACAAATGGTAAATTTTAGATGACGGACAATATACGACACGAAAATCATTTTCATGCGCATGCAAAGAATAATCCGTTTCTTCGAAATAGAAGAAGTAGTGTTCATCAAACAGTCCTAAAATGGGGAGGTGTTCACGAGCGATGAGGTATGCGGCTCCGCAGACACTGAAGCAGTCTTCTTGTTGTTCATACTTGCCTGGTTGATCATTTTCCAGATAGCCTCGTGGATAGTGGTGTTCATATGTTCCTACGACACCTGCACCGGTAATCCTTCCTTGTTGATCCACCATTTTCGGGCCTACTACAGCGATTCGCGGGTCTTGGCGCAGGCAACTTAACAGCGGGGCAAGCCAGCCGGGTGTGGCTAGAACATCGCTATTTAACAAAATAATATAGGGGCTATGTCCTGCCAGAATGCCTTGGTTGCATGCTTTGGCATATCCGAGATTGTGGTCGTTTTCGATCACCAGGAGGTTAGACCATTCTAGCTGATTAAGGGCTTTGACGGTGCCATCATGGCTGGCGTTATCCACGACAATAAGTTGATGGGGCTCAGGGGTGAACGCTTGCACACTGTTTAAACAGGCGAGCAACAAGTCTTTGGTGTTGTAACTGATGACAATAATGTCTATCGCAGCATCCATTTGTTAGTTCCTCCTACAGATTTGAGGCGCAGACCGCGGTCTAAGGGGAAACCCCTTTTCACCTCTACTGTATGAATTTCAGGAACAAATGGACTAGACGATCTACCCGATGTTAGATAATCAATTGGTCAGCACGAGTCGGTACCCCACCCCTGGCTCTGTGGTGATCAATTTGGGACGGGTGGGGTCGTCCTCAATTTTTTTTCGCAAATGCCCCACATAAATCCGTATGTAGTGACTGGCCGAATCGAAACTCTGATCGCCCCACACTTGTTGCAATAGCTGACGATGGGTCATTACCCGACCGGCGTGGGTGGCCAGCACCTTGAGCAGATCGTACTCAATAGGCGTTAGTTTAATGGGTTCTCCGCTTTTGTTCACTGTCCGTTTTGCGAGATCAATGGTTAGTGGGCCAATACTGATCACTGGTTCCTCTGACTGATTGGCCACATGGCGTAGAGCCACGCGAATGCGTGCCATCAATTCGCCCATTCCGAAAGGTTTTGTGATGTAATCATCCGCCCCATGATCAAGGGCAAACACCTTGCCCCCTTCGTCATCCCTTACTGTCAACACAATGATGGGCGCAACGTACCACTCGCGGATTTGCGCCAATGCGTCTATCCCTTCCATATCAGGAAGTCCGAGATCGAGAATAATTAAATCAGGACTCTCCATACCGGCCTGCACAATGCCGTCTTTGCCCGTGGTCGCTTCGATGGTGGAATAGCCGTGAGCGCCTAGTGTGACTTGTAGCAACTTGCGGATCGGCGCTTCGTCATCAATGATCAATATTTTGGCTCCCAAACTAAGTAGTCTCCTTATGGTATGCTATTTCTCCTAGTGGCAATCGAATCGATACCACGGTACCTATTTCCTTGGCGCGCCTTGCAGAAATTTCGCCCCCATGCGCGACAATGATTCCTTTACAGATGGCTAATCCCAAGCCCGTTCCGGGAATGTTCCGCGTTGCTTGCGAACGGTAAAATTTATCGAAAATCTTCTCTGCTTCGGCAGGTTGGATGCCGATCCCCTTGTCTCGAATCGAAATCGTAACACTTCCGTCAGATTCTTTTACATCGATGTAAATAAAACTTTCGTCGGGTGAATACTTGATGGCGTTGCTGAGCAGGTTCACCAGCACCTGTTCAATGAGGATGTCGTCAACGGCCATATCAGGCAACGTGTTGGGCATGGTGATCTCGACAGATCGGTGTTGCAATGAATCCTGCACCTGTCTGAGCGCGACACCGATGATGTCAGACACATCACTCCATTGCTTATTCAATCGCAGCATTCCGCTTTCTAGGCGAACCATGCCTAGCAGATTGGTCACCAGGCGATTCATTCGCATGGCACCCTCGCGAACGGTAAGCAGTAATTCCCGGCGATCCTGATCGGTCAGGATCTGTTCACTTTCTATCATGCCAGTGGCGGCACCGATTATGGCTGCCAGTGGCGTTCGCAATTCATGGGAAATGGAATCTAACAAAGCCGTTCGCAGGCGTTCTGATTCGGCGGTTAGATGTGCTATTTTGGCCTCTTCTTCAAAATGAATGCGCGCGACCGATACTGCTGCGAGGCTAGCTAAGGCCTGGGCCACGCGAATTCGCTGGGTGGCACTCCCTAGTGATTGATGTTCTGCGCCAATGCACATGACACCATGTGTTTGCGATTCTGTTTTTAGGGGCACGTACATCATGGGGGTGTCCCGATGATGGTTGGTGCCAAAGCCTGCAATTTGACCGTGTTCATATACCCATCGTAATATTCTTGGTTCCACCATGTCAAAATCCTCGTTTTTTTGCAATCCATCCTGAGCCCGTATACGTAATTCGCCAGTAACAATTGGTAGCACGATGGCGGCGGATAAACCGAATGTGGTAAACGCCTGATGGACAATTTCCTGCAAAACGGTGTCCAGATCACTAGTTGCAGCCACCTGCGTGCTTAACGCGTAGAGGGCCGATGTGATGGCCTCGCGCGCAATCGCTTCTTTGACTCGTTGACGCAACTGGGACGCCAAACTGGCGGTGAATGTCGCTACAGCCAAGTACACTGCAAATGAAATCAAGTATCTGATGTCCCCCACCGTAAACTTGAAAATGGGCGGTACGTAAAAAAAATCAAAAGCGAGAACGCCGATGACCGCCGCATAAAAAGAGGGCCAGAGTCCCCAGCGGACAGCGATGATGAGCACGGGCAACAGATACAAAAGAGCGATATTGACCAAGGTGAATACATAACCCGCGTTCCAAAATAGTAAGGTGAGTCCGGTGACCATGAGTGTGGCTGCGATATAGGGAATGAGCCGTCCCTGTTCAGGTAACATGGTAGCCGTTATCGTTTTTGGCAATGGCCAGTGGGGCGTTTGTGATTTGAGTACTCGCCATTTTGGTTTTAACGACGTCGTTTGTCGCATGCTTGAAAACCCCGTTCTTTGTGTGGATGACTAGTTTATTTATACCGCTGATGGCCAGCTTATGTCTTCTGTTTTTACGATTTTTTTACACCAGCGGGGCACATCTTTACGGCATTTTGACGCGCAATCAACCTACAATCCTTGTATTGCTAATGACAGCGTAGGAGGGAGATTCCATGTGGATATTGCTGATTATTTCCGCATTATTGATAGTTTATTTGACTTTTGTCATTTTTCACCCCGAGAAGTTCTAACGGTCATCGATTAACGTAGATGCGACATGCTTCTTTATGATTTTAAGGGGTGACTTCACGTGACAGTAACAGCTTCTATCGGCATTGTGGCAGTGATTATATTAATTCTGGCGATCGGCATTCCACTAGGCGATTACCTGTACAACATTTTTAGCGGCAAAAAAAGCCGATTAGATTCGGTATTTGCGCCTGTTGAAAAGGTGCTGTATCGAGCGGTTGGTGTTGATCCGTCCGTGTCCATGGACTGGAAATCTTATTTGCGCGCGTTGATATTAGTGAACTTAACCATGATGATATTTGCCTTCCTTGTTTTTTTACTGCAAGGTGTATTGCCCCTGAATCCTGATCATATCAAAGGCATGACATGGCAGCTTGCACTCAATACTGCAGCGAGTTTTATCACCAATACTAATTGGCAGAATTACGCTGGCGAGCATTCGATGTCTTATTTGGGGCAGATGATGGCGATCACTTATCTTCAGTTTACGTCCGCCGCCACCGGGTTTGTGGCAGCGATCGCTTTTTTACGTGGATTGATTGCCAATAAATCCGAATCGCTCGGGAATTTTTGGGTCGATTTGATCAAGATCCATACTCGCCTCCTGCTTCCTTTGGCCACTTTATTCGCGATTGTCCTGATCGGCCTTGGAGTACCTCAGACGCTGCATGGGGCACAAATGGTGCATACGTTGCAAGGCGCGACGCAGATTATTTCGCGCGGACCGGTTGCATCACTGGAAGCAATCAAACAATTAGGAACCAATGGTGGCGGGTATTTTAATGCGAATTCGGCGCATCCATTTGAAGACCCCAGTGCGCTGACAACGGTGTTGGAAATGATCGCAATGGGAGTCATCTCAAGCGGGCTCGTTTGGACTTTTGGCCGTTTTATCAAAAATCGTAAACAGGCTGTGGTTCTTTATGTGTTTTTAACTGCCATATTGGTCATTGGCGCATTTATCATCTACGCGAGTGAAGCGGGTGGGAATCCGATCTTGCAGCATGTGCTGGGCATTCAAGGGCCGAATATGGAAGGCAAGGAGGTGCGTTTTGGCCCGGCGTTATCTAGTGTGTTTGCCGCGATTACGACCGCTTTTACTACTGGTGCGGTAAATTCGATGCATGACAGTTTGATGCCCATGAGTGGATTCATTACTTTATTGTTTATGATGTTCAATCTTATTTTTGGCGGTAAAGGCGTTGGGTTGTTGAATATTATTATGTTTCTGATCATTACTGTGTTTCTCTCAGGGTTAATGGTAGGGCGAACGCCAGAGATTTTCGGCAAAAAAATTGAAGTGCGGGAAATTAAATATGCGATGCTTGCCATGCTGGTACACCCGTTTATCATCTTGGTGCCCACTGCCATCGCGCTGATCACCACGGCGGGTACGTCTTCCATACTCAACCCGGGGCTACATGGCTTCACGGAAGTGTTATACGCGTATACCTCTGCTGCCGCGAACAATGGCTCGGCGTTTGCTGGTCTGAACGGTAATACGGTGTTTTATAACCTTACGTTGGGAATTGTCATGCTGATTGGTA
>JAJZCJ010000022.1 GCA_021846145.1 Bacillota bacterium | reverse complement strand
GTGCGACGATGCAAACCCAACAACGAGTCAGCTATTTGTTTTTGGGTAGCGAACCTTCTTTGATGAAAACATTGTTCGCGAATCAACACCAAGCTTTTTATCGTTTTGCGCTCTTTTCCCCCCTGCCCTCTATTCCAGACGAGGCGTGGGAGCAGTACATTACAGGCAAGATAACGGCACACGGTGGCACCATCACCACCGCAGCCATGAAACAATTGTTGCACAATACCGGTGGTCATCCGTACGGCATGATGGGAGAAATTCAAACTGCATGGTTAATGGCGATGAGTGATCGCAAGACGACGATTGATGCGGATGTCATTCATTTCGCGGATGAGCAAACAATGGAACAATTGCAGACGATTTTCGAACAACAGCAACGCGAAGTGCGAAAGGTGTCTCGTGCGGACGCTGTATTGCAAAAGATCGCGCAAGGGGAACCACCTTATTCATTACCTGTGGCACGCTCAGTGGTAGCCAAAGCCCTTCTGCATTTGCAGGATGTAGGCGTGATTGCCAAGGCAGCGCGTGGAGAATACACAGTGTGGGAACGAATGTTTGCAAGATGGCTGACCGAAAAATGATCATCAAACCGCACCCTGACAAGAATTTTGCAGGCTATCATGGAAGTAACGGGCGTTCTGTTATGGGGGAATCGGGTGGTGATGATGTCAACCACCCAATTCGTCAAAACCTAGTGAACAGTGATCGTGATGCTTTGGATAAATGCATCCTTGGTCGGTTTGCTCATTTCGCCGCCCATATTAGGGTTGGCTACCACGGGTATGGCCGCAATTTTCTGCACCACATTCATGCCTGAGACCACTTTTCCTAACTCTGTATAGCTTTTTGTCAGTTGCTGTGCGTCGTTCATCGTGCAGATGAAGAACTGGCTTCCTCCAGAATTGGGTTGGCCTGTGTTGGCCATGGCGACAACACCCGCCGTATAAGGAACCGACGGTGGCAATTCATCAGGGATGGTGTAACCAGGTCCCCCTGTGCCATTATTATTCGGATCGCCTGTCTGGATCATAAAACTTTGAATGATTCGAAAGAACTGATCACCGTTGTAAAACTTGTGATCAGCTAGAAAGACAAAACTGTTAACTGTCTTTGGGGAATTCTTCGCAAATAACTGTATGGAAAAATCACCGTAGTTCGTATGTACCAACGCTGTATATTGTTTGTTCGTTTGGATGCTCATTTTGGGCATCGATTTCCACCGTTCAGCCGTTACTTGTGGTGCTTTGTCATTCGCCACGTTGTTCTTAGCGCCTGTCTGCGGTACATTGTTGTTCGCCACGTTGCTAGTAGTGCCACACCCTGTCACAACAAAGAAGGCTGCAGTCAATACGGTACCGATCATCCATGCTGATTTCAACTTTTGTAACCCTCCAAACCATTAATCCTTGATGTCAATCATATCATTTGTTATATCATTTCCAAACGTGCATTGCGAATACCACAACGAAGAGTGATGAGGTGATGGACATTTAGTGGGTAGTGTCAAAAATATGTAGTTGGGGTATAATTCTTCTAGAAATTCTAGATGAACATTTTGCGTGGTCAGATCTAAAAAAAGGAGAAGATATGGATGAAAGTTAATTACCAACTAAAATCAACCGTTTCTTTACAAGAAGTCAAAGAGTTAATCAAACCGTATGGGGGGCGTTGTGCCAAAATTTTGGACAACATGTTAGAATTCCAAGTTAAAGAAGAAAAAGCACAAGAGGCCGCTCAGGAATTAAAAGAAAAAGGATATATTTAAATTACCCTGACATACCACTTACTGATGCCAGCCGGATGGTCGACTTTGGCATCAAAGTTCGCATCAAAATTAACAAAGGGTCAAGCCGAGTTTATGACGCGGGGTCAATACGGATGGAGAGTAGTAGTGTCAAAACACCTACTGCTAAAATCATTATGCAATTCTGGAACGATGTCGCAAAATATACCTCTGTGAGAGATGAGCAGCAGGATAGGGGAACCTTCCTGAAACAGCAATTTGATAAGCTCACATTTGTGAGTCCAAGCAGTGTGTTGGGCTGTTATCTCAATGGGGAGCCGGTCAGAGTGAACCCGCGAACGGGCTCCGATACGATATTTCCGTTTAAATTTAATCTGAGTCAGAAGGAAGCGCTGGATAACGCGTTGCGCAGCCAGATTTCCATCATTGAGGGCCCGCCTGGAACGGGTAAAACACAAACGATTCTAAACATCCTTGCCAATCTTGCAGTGATGCAAAACAAGAGAGTAGCTGTCGTGTCCGGCAACAATGCTGCGGTGCAAAATGTACAGGATAAATTAGAGGCGGAGGGGTATCGTTTTCTTGTTGCTGCGCTGGGCAATATGGAGAATAAGCAACGGTTTTTCGACAATCCTCCTCCACATGATGTCTCCGCTTGGAAAAGCAGTCAGCATAACAGAATCAGTACGCATTGTAGAATATAGCTTTCCATCACCTTGCAGTGATCGTATCAAATTCCGTTTGACTGATATTTAGAATCGTGATTTGTCGTTCCATCACTGCATCAATCTTACTTGGTGGGACAGGAATGATCGTTTCACTGACAACGGTTTCCTCGAGGAGCGCTTTTTCAACCCAATTTGAGCTGAGATTTTTGTAGATATCTCCTTTATAATGTGAACTTCCAGTCGTAAGAGCTTCGATGCCCGGTGCGGGAATAATCGTCATCGTAAAACGACTAGCTCCCGAATCATGGCCAATAATGGCACATGTTTCACCATTGTGAAGACCTAGACCCTTAAATTCAAGTGTGATTTGTCCGTTCTCAAAGTAAGATCCTTCAGATACTAGTGTATTCACATTGACTTCTGGCTTACTGAATGCCGATGCGTGGACGATTTTTTGTCCGATTTGTGAGAGATCTTGTATGCCTTTTCCATGTGGCGTTTTTTCTGCAAATACAGTACATAAGGCGTGATAGTCAATAAAGGCGTTATAAACGTGATATGCTTTGTCTTGAGGAACCTTGTTTCCAAATTTATCCATTAAATGTTCAAATGGTCGATGGTCTATCCATAATACTTGACCTTTGTAGTCTCTATAATTTTCGTTCACTGAATAGATGTAACTCCAGTGATCCAAAACTGGTATAGCGACTTCTGGAGCGTCACCAATTTTGATGATGAAATTCACGCAAGTATATGTATCTCCTATTCCACCCGTCATCTGTGCTGGCACACAACGAAGAAACAATTTGTAAATATCCACCGTGTTGATTGCCCCATCTGCCTTCATTGTATTAATTCGTGATTCCATCGCATAATGTTGAATTTTTGGGGTTTTGTCACCAGTGAGTTCAAAGGTTTGGCTGAGCAGGTTATCCAAGGGATGTGTCATTCAATAACCTCCATGCTAAAATAGTGTCAGTGTCAAGTATACGACGTTCGCTGTCGACCCTCAAATTTATAAAATGGGCAAGGGAGTTTTTATGAACAGATGTGGATGGTCAGACGGCAATGAGTTATACAATGCTTATCATGATGCGGAATGGGGAGTGCCTGTTCACGACGATAAGCGATTCTTTGAATTTCTGATTCTCGAAGGTGCGCAGGCAGGGCTTAGTTGGCTCACTGTTCTCAAAAAACGTGAAGCGTATCGAGAAGCGTTTGACGGATTTGATCCAAAAAAAGTGGCTACCTACAGTGACGAAAAAATGGCAGCATTACTTCAAAACGAAGGCATTATCCGTAATCGCTTAAAAATAAAAAGTGCGGTACAAAATGCAAAAGCATTTTTAGCGATCCAAAAAGAATATGGGTCTTTTGATCAGTATATTTGGTCGTATGTAGATGGCAAACCGATCGTAGGACATTGGCAGGCACTCGATGAAGTGCCAGTAACATCGGATCTTAGCGATAAAATCAGCAAAGAGCTAAAAAAACAAGGATTCAACTTTGTCGGATCAACGATTATTTACTCTTTTTTACAAGCAACAGGAATTGTGATGGATCACATCACCAGTTGTTTTCGCTACGATCAACTTAAAACCATTGAGAAAGTACGCTAACGGAATGTTGCAATAAGGTGGAGCTAGTATAAAGTGGTGCTAGGCGAAATGGGGTGACGTGACGAAGCAGACGATTAGAGTCGTGGGGTTTGGTAATCCATTGCGTGGAGACGAGGGGATAGGTCCACGCTTGATTGACGATCTTGGGGCGTTGTGGGAGCCGGACGGGGAGGGGATCCAGTGTGAATTTTTGGATCTCGGCACCTCAGGCATGCGCTTGTTAAATGCAATGGTCGGTGTCGACAAGCTGCTGGTTGTTGATTGCGCATTTATGGGATTAATACCTGGGGAGATTCGCCAGTTTACATTGCCGGAAATCGAGACGATAAAGACGACCAGTCAGTTGTCGTTTCACGATTTGGATCTTGTGAAGATTCTGACCCTAGCCCAAAAGCTCGGCGAAAGCTTGCCTGAGGTGATCTTCGTTGGCATTGAACCAGAGTCGATCGGTTTTCAGTGGGGATTGTCGGCTGTATTAGAGCAAAGGGTACCAGCTTATATTGCCTTCATTCGAGGTGTAATAGCAAACAGCCGTCTATCCGCGTAATCTTTCAGATGAGCCGGCTGTGCATCAATAATTTAATACTGTGTGCTGTTACACAAATTTCACGTCAAGAAAGTGCGTAGAACAGGAAATGCAAGGATCATACGAGCGAACTAGCATTTCTAGCCACAGGCGGATTTCATCTTCTTCATGGTGCATGATCTGTGGGACGAATTTTTCCATGTCTGTCTGAATGCTGGCATGGTTTTGGTTGCTAGGGATGGTCATGTTGGCTGATTCACAGCGACCGTTTTTATCAAATGCGTAGCGATGAAACAAGATGCCGCGCGGTGCCTCTACGGCTCCCGTTCCTTCGCCTGCTCTTGGGGAGACTGTTTGGCTCTCCGTACGCACACCGACTGTCAATAGTTCGTCAATTAGTTGAATGGAGGCCTCTACGATGTGGACAGTTTCAACGAATTGGGCGATTGTATTGAAGTACGGGTTGTTCCAGTTTTCGCGCAACATTAGCGAACGCGCGGTAGTTTGCGCCAAGGGGGACAAGCGCTCATGATTAAGGTGATACCTCGCCAATGCGCCCACCGAGTATGAATCGCGATGCCATTTCGCCCATTTTGCGGTGGACTGTGGCGAGACATATTCGTTGACCACGGACTCAAATTGACTTACTGGGACAGTGAAATCCACATCAGTACTTCCAATGTCACCATGATAAAAGGTGTAGTCTTTTTGATTGAAGAGGGCGACATATTCCTGATCACGCTCAAATTTCGGGAAGTTCCCTGCTAGTTGCACCAATACGTTGGTCAACTCGACGGCAAGTGGTACCGCATCGATCAGATCCTGACGCAATTGGCGGAGACTTGCTTCAGACGGAGGTGCAGTAAATCTGCCCGGTTGCAGGGTAACGGGATGGGTCGTACGCCCGGTGATGAGATCGGACCATTGATTGGCAAGCCGATGCAATTTGATGACAGACTCCACGACCGCAAAGTGCGTACTGACAAGCGGAATGACGGAAGATGCCCCTAATAGATCGGGGGATACGAGATATCCCACATGCAAAACGTGGCTTTGCATTTGCTCAGAATAATGAGCTAGTAAACGCAATTTATCGGTTTGTTCCGTCACTTCAAGACCCATGGCATTTTCGATCGCCTTGACAGATGTCAACGAATGGCTAATCGAGCAAATTCCGCACACTCTACTGACGATAGTTTGTATATTATCCCATGACTTTCCTCGTACCATGGCCTCGAAAAACCGTGGTGCTTCGGGTACCTGCCACTCGATTTGCGAAACGCCGCCGTTGTTCATGTCTACGACGATGTTGCCATGTCCTTCTACGCGAGTGACGTGATGCACGTCAACTTTTTTCCCCATTGATCAATTCTCCTATCCTGAGGATATCGATACTTTGCTCAACTAGTGTTCTTAAACTGTACCAAAAAGCGAAAGGCGCTCTTCCAGTTCTTCGACGGTTCTACCGTACCGATTCATGATGAGTGCTGTTGCCTCTAAATTTGGTTCTTCCATCAGACCGCGGCATCCGTAACACCAGAACCCGTAAGAGGGACAACGCGCGTTACAGCCTGCGCGAGTTAACGGTCCAAGGCATATTTGCCCTGAGTCATATTGGCAGGCATTGCCCTTTTGTTTGCACTCGACACACACGGAATACTCAGGAACGTATGGTTGTCTGCCAAGTAACAGCGAGCGCACGATGTGCGTAAACTCGACTCGATCAATGGGACATCCATAAATGTTATAGTCTACGGTAACCACTTCGGACAGCGATTTTACAGTACCGCCTTGTAGATGTGGCGCGTCGGCATGTTCCCCATATACCACTCTTGCCGCTTCTTTTTGGTCTAGAAGATTTTTCAATTTATTGACGCCGCCACCTACCGCGCATGAGCCAAGCGCAATTAGTACTGGGGCACGTTCCCGAATCTTGCGCAGGCGTTCTTCATCCTCCGGGCGCGTGATCGAGCCTTCGACGATCGCGATGTCATAATCATCGCTGTGCTCCGTCATACCCTCCCGCCATTCCACGAGTTCGATGGTGCCGAGCAAATCTAAAATCTCCGTCTCCATGTTCACAATCTGTAACTGACAGCCTTCACAACCGGCAAAATCAAAAATTGCAACCCGTGGCTTATCCATTACAACGCCTCCTGTAAGTGAACGAGGTCTGAGTACAGGAAAACAGGACCGTCTTGGCATGCATAGGTATTATTGATTTGACAGTGCCCGCACTTGCCAACGCCGCACTTCATTTTTCGTTCTAGAGATGCGTAGATCAGTTCCTTGGGGACTTCCATGTTCATGAGTTCTTTTAGAACGAATTTATACATGACAGGTGGTCCACACAGGATTGCCGCAGTGCGTTCTGGGCGTAATGGGATATCTGGCATCACTTTGGTCACTGGCCCAACTGGTCCAGCCCAATCTTCGCTACCTACATCGACCGTTTGCAACACTGTGACATCGGGAAGCTTACCCCAAGCCTCGAGTTCTTCACTAAATAGTCGATCGGCCACGGAGCGCATTCCGTAGGCGATGCTTAGGCGACCAAAATCACTGCGGTTTTCCAAAACGTGTTGAATCACGGAGCGCACGGGTACAAGACCAAGCCCTCCGACAATCACGACAATATCTTTACCCTTCAATGTGTCGTAAACCGGGAAGGATGTCCCAAACGGCCCTCTTAGTCCCACTGTGTCGCCTGGTTTGAGGTTGGTTAAGGCGGCTGTCACTGTACCTACCGTGCGGATGACCATTTCAAAGGAGTCTTCTTTGCTTGGTGAAGAGGTGATGGAAAAAGGTGCTTCGCCAAAACCCATCAAGGAAATCATGACAAACTGCCCTGGCTTGTGGCCTAATTTTCTGCCAGAATTTAATTTGAATTCGTAATAGGTTTCTACTTTTGTAACGGGATAGCTGCGAACGAGCGTTGCCAATTCGGGCAAATACGGATCTCGCGGCGATGGTTCACCGACGTTAAGTAGTTTATCTAGCTCATATAGGGAAAAGACGGAAATGGGGCTCGTTGCATTGTTCGCAGTTTGCGTGTGATCGTCATGCTGCACGATGGCATCTGGGTGATTTTCATAAAGTTTGTTATAGAGGGCTACCGGATTGGCAACATCTGAGATACAGGCACCTGCGCATCGTCCGCATCCTGTGCAGGCAGTAAAACCAAAGCGTTTCGCCATATAAGATCCTTTGCGAAAGAAGCGGTGGCGGTAACGTGCTGCCCTTTTGTTTTGGAAATCATGACCGCCAGCCACTTTCATGAAACCGCTTATCATACATGCGTCAGCGACGCGCGTGCGGGTACCTTGTTGCAAATCCCAATCCATGGTATCTCGCATGTCAAAACAGGTGCAAGTGCCGCAAACCAAATTACAGGCACCGCAAGAGAAACACAATTCAGCTTTCTCATCCCAAATGGGGTCGCTGTAACTCGCTTCGAGCAAAGCGGGCCAATCTTTAGGATCTACAAGTAACTTTTGTTGATCTAAGGCGGATTCGTTTTCGACCCAGACATTTCCACGGTTCTTCAGATCCGCTTCGTTGGCTGTGGCAACGCCTGTACCCATCAGCGTCAGTAGCGCTTCTCCGTTGTCTGTCGCAGCTTCTACCACGTATCCATTTGTCACTTTTGTCAGGAGGATGTCATACCCATCGCGGACGGTCGCCGTACCCATACGACCGGCAAAAATATTTTTTGAAGGAGTTTGTACGTCGCAGGCAATAATGCTAGCCTTCTGGCGACGACTTCGATAGTGTGTGTCCGTCTTTCCCGACATAAAGGCTACATCCAGTTGACGGATGGCTACCACATCATAAGGATGCACGCCAAGCAGTATGAAAGGCGCATCGGTTGTTGTGCTGACATACTGTCCGTTTTCATCTACCCTCAAAATTTCTTCGGATTGGGGAAAGAAGAACTTTACTGGCGGAAGATTGGTCACATCGTGATCCAGCCGTAAATCGCGGGAGGAGGTCAGATCATCGTAGACAAATCGGTTGTCCCGCATTTGTACTCCAATCACACGTTCCTTTTGAATGAGTATGTCTACCCACGTATCTAAAGTCGATTCATCAACCTTGACGGTTGTCATGTACAATTTCACCTCACTGTTGGAATCACTATTTGAAAATTTCGACTACTAAGTATAAAAAGTCATATTGATGACAAATGGTTCCCACGTCCTGACGGCTTACCCTCCCCAAACCATCATGCTTGTATGATTAAGATGACATATAACACAATTTACTCTACGTCTACTGTGTTATATACTACTATTTTAGAGGGAATGTGGTCAATAGTTAAATAGGTTACTAAATTAAATCTGTTACTAAATCAACTTGGCTCTCTAGACAGATGTAAGCGCTATATTATACTGGTGCCATAGAGAAAGTCGTAGGGTTGGATGCGTCTTTTGGGGGGTGTAAGGAATGTGTTTGGCAGTCCCAGGTCAGATTCTTGAAATTGACGGAACCATGGCGACGGTCAATGTGGCTGGAGTGAAACGCCGCATCAGTTTGGATTTGGTGGAGGATGTTGCGCAAGGGGAATATGTATTAGTTCATGTCGGCTTTGCGCTAAAGAAAGTCAATGAACAGGAAGCCACGGAGACGTTGGCAACGTTGCAGGCATGTTTTAGCGAGGATATGTGGCGAGATGAATAGGATCTGGTGAAAGGGTGAGCATGCAGTGAAGTACGTAGATGAATATCGCGATCCCGAGGTATCTGCGCAACTGATTGCCCGGATACGCGAACTGGCAGATCAGCCAATTCAGATTATGGAAATTTGCGGAGGTCACACTCATGCGATTTTTCGTACGGGTATTGATCAGATGTTGCCGCCGCAGGTTAAATTTCTTCACGGACCTGGATGTCCTGTTTGCGTGACGCCGATGGTGAAAATCGATGCCGCCATTGCTTTGGCGCGTCGTCCCAATACGATTATTGCTACATATGGTGACATGGTGCGTGTTCCTGGCTCGGATTCCACGCTCTTAAAGGAGAAGGCCAAAGGCGCGGACGTTCGTATTGTGTATTCTAGCTTGGATGCGGTAGAGTTGGCGATCGCGCATCCAGACAAGCAGGTGGTCTTTTTTGCTGTGGGTTTTGAGACGACCATGCCGGCCAACGGGTACAGCATCTTGCGTGCGAAAGAGTTAGGACTGGATAACTATTCGATGCTTGCCAATCATGTGTTGGTGCCTCCAATCCTCCGGGCGCTACTAGACGATCCGGAGGTGAAAGTGGACGCATTTATCGGACCAGGTCATGTGAGCACCGTGGTGGGCAGTCAGGATTATGATTTTATCCCGAGGGAGTATCACCGTCCCGTCGTCATTGCGGGCTTTGAAACGAACGATATTCTGCAATCTGTGTATATGTTGCTATTGCAGCGAAAAGAAGGTCGTTGCGAAGTGGAAATTCAGTATCGACGGGCTGTTGAAGGTGGCGGCAACAAGAAGGCGCAGGCTGTCGTCAATCAGATTTTCACTGTCAGTAATCAGGACTGGCGGGGAATTGGCCTAATTCCGAATAGTGGGATGGATATCCGCAGCGAGATGGGGCAGTTTGATGCGGAACAGCGATTTGCGGAGTTGATCTCTGGCATCCGCGTTGCAGAGAGTTCGGAGTGTATTTGCGGAACAATCACGAAGGGCCTTAAAGATCCCTGGGATTGTCCTTCATTTGGGAAAATGTGTACACCTGACAAACCGTTGGGAACCTGTATGGTATCATCCGAAGGCGTCTGCGCTGCGTATTATCGTTACCAATTTATGAGAGTAGAGCAGTTGGCTGGTAAACAGTTGCCTAGGAGCGGTATCAATGCATGAATTGGCGATGGCGAACCAGATTGTGGAGATTGTAGAACAGGCGGCACGCGAGTACGGAACGCAACAAGTCTTGTCCGCAAACATTACGGTGGGGAAACTCATGGGCGTAGAAGTAGACAATTTACTATTTGCGTTGGACGCGATCAAGTCACAATTTAACATGACCATTGAAACGTCATTTCACGTTGATGAGGAGTCTATTCAGGTGAAATGCGGCGATTGTCATAGGATTACAAAATTAGAGGGATGGGTTTTTGCTTGTAGTAGGTGCGGCAGTCGGAAGGTACAAGTGGTCGCAGGGGAGTCTATGACGGTGTGGGAGATCGAAATTGCTGATTAGACAAAATATTAGAAAAATAGTGGGTGAATCATCATTGCAAAATCGAGAATGGCGTGGGAATGTTCAATTGTCGCATGGTAACGGTGGTAGATTAACGCACGAACTGATTGAGCACTTGTTTATGCCGCGGTTTGGGAATGTGTTTTTAGAAACGATGCTTGATAGCACGCTTATTAATGTGGATCAAGGGAGATTAGCTGTTTCGACAGACGGGTTTGTGGTGCAACCTTATTTTTTTCCAGGCGGCAACATTGGTGATCTGGCGATTAATGGGACGGTTAATGATTTATTGATGAGTGGGGCCACGCCACTGTTTTTGACAGTCTCCTTCATACTAGAAGAGGGGTTGCCTTTTGAGCACCTGATCACCATCGTTGAATCAATGGCAGATGCGGCGAAAAGCGCCCAGATTCAATTGATTGCTGGGGATACCAAAGTGGTCGAACATGGTTCGGCAGATGGGTTGTTCATTACGACGACAGGAATAGGCAGTGTGCCACATGAGGTTCAATGGCATCCCCAAACGGTGAAACCAGGAGATCAAATTATTGTTTCTGGTACCATTGGGGATCATGGAGCGAGTGTGCTTGCTAGTCGGTATGAAATGGACTTTGATCATACGATCCAAAGTGACACCTGTCACCTTCGCAATCTCGTGTTATCCGTGCGTGATCTCCCTGGCATTCGCTGTATGCGCGATCCTACACGTGGGGGAGTGGCGACGACGCTCTATGAGTTGGCACAGGCAAGTCAATTGAATTATAGAATTCATGAACGCAAATTACCTATCCATGAAAGTGTGCGCGGGCTCTGTGAGGTGCTGGGTCTTGATCCGTTGTACGTAGCTAATGAAGGCAAACTAGTTGCAGTAGTTGCCCCAGAGGATGCTGATACGGCACTGATGCGTTTCAGACAATTTGCAACAGGCAAAAACGCCATGATTATTGGTGAAATTACGGACGAATTTAAAGGGTGGCCGACACTGGTGACACCGATTGGTGCGTCGAGGATTCTTGATCTTTTATCTGTTGATCAATTACCGAGGATTTGTTAAGTAGCGTGAAATGGGGTGGAAATTGGTGAAACTTGAAGTGCAAAAAAACGTCATGCAGGCCAATAACGAAATTGCGGAGGGTTTGCGTGTAAAGTGGGCGGAGCAGGGCCTGATTGTACTGAACATTATTAGCTCACCTGGATCAGGCAAGACGGCATTGCTTGAGCAAACGTTACAGCGCCTTCAAGGCAGGGTGAAGGCAGGTGTACTCGTGGGTGACATACAAACTGAAAATGATGCAGTTCGTTTGTCTAAATACGGATTTCCTGTCAAGCAAATCATTACTTCGGGAACCTGCCATCTGGAGGCTCACATGATTGAAAAGTATCTACCCGATGTGCAGGCGGACTCGCTTGAATTGCTGATTATTGAAAATGTCGGGAATCTGGTTTGTCCTTCTTCTTATGATTTGGGAGAAGATTTGAAGGTGGTGGCACTCAGTGTCACGGAGGGAGAAGACAAGCCACTTAAATATCCTGGGATTTTCCGCAGGGCGAAGGCAGCAGTAATAACGAAGGTGGATTTATTGCCCTATCTAGATTTTGATATGGCGCTGGTTAGAGAACACATTCACACGATCCACCCTGATCTTGATGTCTTGGAACTTTCATCAAAAAGCGGTGAAGGGGTGGATCGTTGGATCGATTGGCTATTGCAAAAAGTGGCGGAAAAAAGGAGGGAACAAGGGTCAGAAAATTGAGCGCACATTACGTTTGTTGGGGGCGCAGGAAATGGCAAAGCGGGCGTATCAAGTATTTGGCGTGGTGCAAGGGGTAGGGTTTCGGCCTTTTATTTACCGTCTAGCCATGGAGCTTGGATTAACGGGGATCGTGAGAAATGAAGGGGACTTTGTTCACATTGAGCTTCAGGGCGGCACGGAGTATCTGCAAGCTTTTCTTACGCGCCTTCAATCTGACGCGCCACCTGCCGCAGTCATTGTTAAGATTCAATCGGTAGCCCCCAATTATAGGCAGTTTGAAGATTTTCAAATTGTATCATCAGCGACAAGCACCACACATCATTTTAGTATTCCACCTGATCTTGGTATTTGCCCAGCATGCGTGGAGGAAATGCGTGATCCCGCGAGCAGATACTATCGATATCCATTTATCTCATGTACCAATTGTGGACCACGATACACGATTACAGCTGACTTGCCCTTCGATCGACACATGACTACGATGAATCAATTTACTTTTTGTCAGGATTGCGAACGTGATTATCTAAATCCTAGTTCTCGACGCTGTCATGCACAGGCTACTGCTTGTGAGGCGTGTGGACCACAACTTTCTTGGTTAGATGGTACGGGTTCCACGATCAGCGGGGATCAAGCGCTACAAGTTGCCAAAACAGCACTGCGGGACGGGAAAATTGTGGCTATTCTCGGTATTGGCGGATTTCATCTTGCTGTGGACGCACATAATTCTAGTGCGGTGCAGCGCTTGCGCAACAATAAGGGGCGTCCTGCAAAGCCTTTTGCTGTCATGATGAACAAAAAAGAGACGGCATCCCAAGCAGATGTTACTGAGGGTGAATGGCAGTGGTTAACCTCCCCGATCAGACCGATCGTGTTAGTAACAAAATCACCTAACTTCTCACTTTCCCCAGACATCGCACCTAATTTAGGCGAAATTGGCGTGATGTTTCCTTACACCGGACTGCATGAATTACTCTTAGACGATGAGCGCTTATCGGCGCTTGTGATGACGAGTGGCAATGCCAGTGGAGATCCGCTGGCATTCTCGATACAGGAGGGAAGGGAACGTTTGCGTGGTATAGTGGATGCGTTCTTAGTTCATCATCGAGAAATTCTCCGACCTGTGGATGATTCTGTCATTCGTGTTCGTGGGCCACTGCAGATGATACGAAGATCGAGGGGTTTTGTGCCTGGTGGCAAGCAGGTGGAGTGGCGAGTAGGTGGTGCGATGCCGACCATGTTAGCAGTGGGAGGGGACTTGAAAAACGCATTTGCGATTGCGCATTCGGAGATGGTGTGGGTAAGCCCTTATTTGGGGGATTTGGAGCATGAACGGTCACAAACATTATATACGAATGAAATTAACTGGTATTTGCAAATGGTTCACCACCAACTGGATGTCATCATTCACGATGAGCATCCAGGATATTTCAGTACTCGGTTTGCCATGTCAAGGCCAGAACCAAAGATTGCAGTGCAACATCATCATGCCCATATGGCTGCTGTCCTCATGGAGTATGACATTAGGCATCCTGTGATTGGGGTGATTTTGGATGGCACGGGCTATGGTGAGGGTGGGGAGTTTTGGGGTGGTGAAGTGCTTGTCGGAGACTTGAAAGCATATGTGCGCATGGGACATATTGCACAAACACGGATTATTTCAGGTGATCAGGCAGTAAGGGAACCTTGGCGTTTGGTGTACAGTTATTTACATGAGTGGGGATTGTGGGATGAATTCGGTTCTTTCGTGATGGCGCGCTTGCAGGTGGAGGAGCAGGCATTGCGTATGATGCAGGTGGTGCAACAAAGCCGTTATAAAGGATGGGTCACGTCAAGTATGGGACGTTTATTTGATGTGGTGGGTGCGTTGGTATTGGGTGTGGGAAAGGCATCATTTGAAGGGGAATTGCCAATGCGACTTGAATCCCTCGTGAATTCTACATTTGATCCATGTGGAAATAAATATGACTTTCCTGTGATTGACCACCATGGCACTCACCAACTACATGTGGGAATCTTGTTGCGCCAAATTTTACTAGATATTCAACAAAAATATTCAGTTGATGATATTGCTACTAAATTTCATCGGTCGATCGTTAATGGTCTTGTGCAACTGACTAACCGTGTTGGTCGCCTGACAGCATACCGCGATGTGGTCGTCAGTGGGGGAGTATGGATGAATGCGGTGCTTTTACAAGCTTTTGTCCAAGAAATGACCAAGCATGGGTATCGTGTGTACTATCCACAAACTTATCCTGCCAACGACGGGGGTCTAGCCTTAGGTCAAATGGCAGTAGCAATTGCCAAATTAGAAATGGGGGATCTGAGGTGACTAAATGGCGTCCATTAGCGGGGTAAAAATACAGCCTAATATGGTGGGACTGGCACCTATACATTCGGACTGCGCCTTGCGGCGATACGTCTTTTGCACAAGGCTGTGGATAAGTCTGTTGATAACTGCCGGAGGGCTGTGGATTACACATCTTTTATTGATCAAAAAAAGTTTCTATATGATGGGAGAATATAATGAATTCGCGCTATTTAGGTGGATTGTATATGGCACTGGCTGCCAGTATTTGGGGCGGTATGTATGTAGTCAGCAAAATTATGTTGGTAACGATGCAGCCGATGGCACTGATGTGGATCAGGTACATTGTTGCTTTACTGACATTGGGCGTGGCGATGCTTGTGTCCAAGCAATCTTGGAAAATTCGCAAGCGGGATTTGCCACTGGTGATGATGATCGGTGTGATTGGCTATGGGCTGTCCATTGGGACACAATTTTGGGGGACGAAGCTTTCCACTGCACAGATGGGGGCGATCATTACTTCGGCAACGCCTGCGTTTATGGTGTTATTTGGTCGCTGGATTTTGGGGGAAACGATCACGGTTCGACGGGCGATATCGGTGGGGCTGGCGACTGTTGGGGTGTTGATGATTGTCGGTATGGGTGGATTCAGTCACGCTGATGAATGGGGGGGCGTGATCCTCTTTGTCGCCGCATTGACGTGGGCGCTCATGTCGGTGCTGGTGAAACGAGTGCCGAAAGGGTATTCGCAATTGACCGTCACGATGTATGCTATTTTTACTGCCACGATGATGATTACGCCTATTGCGGTGGGGCAACTCGTGCACACATCACCTGCTATCTGGTTACACCCGATGCTGTGGGGCGGCATTCTCTATATAGGCGTTCTTTCGACAGCAGGTGCATTTTTCTTGTGGAATAAGGGTTTACAGATGGTGGAGGCATCATCGGGGGGGCTATATTTCTTCTTTCAGCCATTGGTGGGCACGTTGCTGGGATGGCTTGTCCTTGGGGAAGTTGTTGGCTTTTCTTTCTGGATCGGTGCGGCATTGATTGTCATCAGTGTCTTGTTGGTCATAAGGGAAGCGTGACAACTTCATGACGGAGTAAAGACAAAATCGCCCCAAAACATCGGAACACCAGGAAAATTGGCGATGCGGCGATGCGATTGGGAAGCTGTCATTGCCCAGAGATACGTTCCGTTGGCAAGGACAGAGAGGGATACGATATCCGCATGTAAACCGCTCTCCTTGAACTGCCCTTGCAATTTGATAATGTACATTGGTTGGTAAGTGGCGTCGTCCCGTGTCGAATAAATAGTGATTTTAGGATGCGGATCATGATAGTATGTTCCCACGGCTTCTCCGATTGCTATTGGACTGATAACGCGAAAGTGATAATAAATTCCGATGCCTATGAAAATAATCAGAATGAACGCGAACCACCATTTTCCTCGCATGATTAACTGAGATTTCCTCTCTCCCGTTTGCTCTATCATACTCCTAAATCTATTGAGGGTGGTGAATGCATGAACTTTTTAGATGTCATTAAAAACGCACCGTTCATTTTTACAGAAGGTGCTGTTGTGGAACGATTACGACGTGAATTTGCGATTTCCATGCACCCTTATTTAGAGCATTCGGCGTTGATTTATCAAGAGGAAACGAGAACGATTCTGCAATCCATATATAAACAATACATTGACACTGTGAAGAAAAGAAACGCACCCATACTCATTTTTACACCAACGTGGCGTGCGAACTATGAGCGTATTCACCTTGCAGGAATGTCAGACAAAAATGTTAACGGCGACTGTGTTCAAATGTTGAAGGAAATTCGTAACGGTTACCACGAATACCGTTCATCGATTTTCATTGGCGGCATTATGGGGAGCAAAGGAGATGCATACAAGGCGGAGGAAGCCTTATCATCCGAAGACGCTTACGATTTTCATCGCTGGCAAGCAAGGCAGTTAAGCGATGCAGAGGTGGATTTCTTGTTCGGAGCCACCCTTCCCGCCACTTCGGAGGCGCTTGGATTGGCGATGGCGATGGCGGAAACGGGGAAGCCATATGTGTTAAGTTTTGTGATCCGACCCGACGGGACATTGTTGGATGGGGTAACGTTGCATGATGCTATTTCAAGAATTGATGAAACCGTTTCGCCGCGTCCAGCGTTTTATATGGTTAACTGTGTGCATCCATCGGTACTATTACGCGCGTTAGCAGTCGGTGGTAATGCAACTCAAACGGTTCAACAACGTTTGCTTGGCATTCAAGCTAATACATCGAGTAAGAGTCCAGAAGAACTGGATGGTAACGAGTCGTTAATGGTTGAGGATATTGACACACTGGTGAGCCAGATGGAGCAATTGCGGTCTCAACATCATTTGTTGATTTTTGGCGGGTGTTGCGGAACTGACCATCAGCACATACAGCGACTCGTAGAAAGGATTAATTGATGTCAATTGAGCAATCCAGATAAAGATTCGGTATTCGTTTTTTGCTGCAAATCAGCAAAGTTGTGTTTTGTTTCCAAATTTAAAACTGTCAAGGCAAGATCTTTGCCATTTGATGAGTTGAAACTTTTGCAGCTCAATATAGGCTTGCGCAATGTTCAATATGACCCTAAGTGCCAAGAGCGGGCTGGTGGGTGTGGTTCCTTAAGCGTGTGTCGAGTGGCAAAAGTATATTCGTGCAGACGAAAAACCACAGGAAGACGAGTGCACTAAATTTTCCTCGTCATTTCCTGCGGTTTTTCGATTCCCAAAAAAGAAAAATACAGTGACAATCATTTCGTTTTCTAAGAATTCTGTGGATCGATCTACAGACGAAAGCGTCTCATCTCGTGTACCACTGAAAAGACGACGGATTTGTGTCCATCCATTGATGTGCTGGCAGTGCCCCGTATTGCCTTCGTTGAACTTAAACCCACCAATGCATACCATTAGCAAGATTAAGCGTGACTCCGTACGTTAGATAAAGCAACCAGATTCCGGTAAGCAACTGAAAAAATGCTGTTGCTTTTTCAAAGAATTTGTTATTCAAAAACCTGGCGAAAATTTCCGGGATATAGATGAGGATCAGTCCAATAAATAGAATCATGGCAGGAATGTCACCAGCAATATTAAAGGAGATAGCCCCGAGCAGACTGAGTCCTAAAAGCGGTATCGCCATCCACGCTTCGGGACCAGGTTCACTCCCAGTGTACCTGCGCAAACCAAGCACAATCCAATGAATGCCATATATCGTAAACGCCACCGCAGCCATGTACAATGGTGCTGCATCTCGGTAAACTGGGAACCAAGACAGACCGACCATAAGATAAGTTCCTGTCAGTAACTGTCCGAATCCTCCGAGAAACATCCCCCAGAGACCGACGGTACGGTCATAGCGTATTTTGTCCTCGCCCCAATTCGGACCACTTGTGAGTGTTGTTCCACCTTGTACAAAATAATTGATAGAGAGTGCTAGAAATCCAATAGCAACTGGCCAAAAATGGGAAATTGGAAGTATCAAGACATTGCCTCCTTAAAAATTTGTATGCACTTTTCGGGTGTGTTGTTGCTGCTTTCTTGCTACCAGATTGAGGATAACAGCATCACTTATCTGGTAACTGTCAATGTTGTTGGTTGTCCGGGACGAAGTAACGCGAATCCGTTAGATTGCATCGGCTATCCAAGTGATGGTTTTATTCCGGGTGGCCTTTTACAACACCCCTTTTTTAGTGGAATTAGCCATCGCCAGTCCTCCTCTCTAAGCGATTTGGGTCTTGTGAACCTAGTTGAGTAGTCTTATTGGATCACTGTTAACTATATATTACTACATACGTTTGTCGACTATTATAGTTATAATGGACTAGTCCATTATAACTATAATAGTCGTGGGGAAGTGAACAGTAACTAAAATATTGTTTTTTCTTTGCTAAAACACATTTTATGATATGATTTAGGTATGCTATTAAGTTTAGAAGAAGCCGCGAAGATATTAGGCGTATCAAAGAGCACCATGCGCCGTTGGGAAGAAGAAGGACGTATCAAACCAGAGCGAACACCGGGTGGTCATCGCCGGTATCGTTCCGAAGAATTAACACAAATGGTCGTTCATCCGATGCCCAAAACGGATCGCGTGACCATCGCGTATGCACGAGTGTCTAGCCATGATCAAAAAGCAGACTTGGAAAGGCAGGCGATTTTGTTATCAGAGTTTTGCACGAAAAATGGTTGGACACATGAGGTCATTCGCGATTTAGGATCAGGACTTAATTACCACAAAAAAGGGTTAAAAGCACTTTTGCAACGAATCATGCGTAATGACGTGGAGCGATTGGTCATTACACACAAAGATCGCTTATTACGATTTGGTGCGGAACTCGTCTTTGCCATCTGTGAAGAGTTTCAAACTGAAGTGGTAATTGTCAATAAGTCTGAAGACACCAGCTACGAAGACGAATTGACACAAGACGTATTAGAAATCATCACGGTGTTTTCCGCAAGATTGTATGGTTCGCGTAGTCACAAAAACAAAAAACTGATTGAACGGATGAAAGAGGCGACCAACGATGATGAGGACAAGACGGCGGCTGACCCGACAACCCAATAAACAAAAAGCCGTGCATCTTTTAAAACAGCGGTGAGAGGTTCTCGCCTAGAAGCGGTGGCGTCTGCGTATACGAGTCAGGAGTGATTGCGGCACGGTCGATACGGCAGATGGCAATGCAGCGAAGGTGATTTTGAAACGTTTCTACGATCCCGAAATGAAACCTTGGATGAACAAGTTTCAGATCAAGCGGATACTGGATCGCAGAAACGCCAAGATCATGGGGGTAACCCTTGGTGCCGGTTGTGAAGCGAATGAGCTTAGTCAGTCATTCGTCATCGTTAACGGCCAGACTCCAGCTTAGGAATCCGTGGTTCCAAAAGCGGAGAGCGAACAATAAGTAGAAAACGAGCCTGAGTAAGTT
>JAJZCJ010000327.1 GCA_021846145.1 Bacillota bacterium | reverse complement strand
GTTGTTTTGGGCATAGGCTGTAAGCAAGTGTCTAGGCTGGGGGAGATAATATGTGGATCTATGAAAAGAGGTTGCAATATCCTGTTCGCGTAGGAAAAAAAGACGTGGGTATGGCGAAATTTTTGATCACACAATATGGCGGACCAGATGGAGAACTGGCTGCTTCACTTCGATATATGAACCAGCGTTATGGCATGAACAATCGCAAGGCCATCGCCATGCTTACCGATATTGCCACAGAAGAACTCGCGCACTTGGAGATCATTGCTACGATGGTGCACAAACTCCTTGCTGGCGCAACCCCTGATGAAATGCGCAGCGTGGGGTTAGGGGCACACTATGTGGATCACGGCCATGACCTATTTTACCTTGATGGCAACGGGGTGCCTTTTAGCGCGATGTATATTGCTTCAAAGGGCGACCCTGTTGCTAATTTGTACGAAGACATCGCGGCCGAAGAAAAAGCACGCGCTGTGTATCAAAAATTGATTGATTTGACGGATGACCGTGATTTACAGGACGGGCTTATCTTCTTACGGGAGCGAGAAATTGTGCACGCGCTACGTTTTCATGAAGTGTTACAAAACGTAATCGAGGAGGAAAACGCGCAGAGTATATACTAAAATACTTCGCACTTGCATTTTTTGCATGAAGTCAGCTAGAATTTTACCTATGACAATCAAAAATTCACCATCTACTCGAACACTTGGCACGCTTGATGCGATTACCCTGACAGTCAGCAGTATGGTTGGGGCGGGAATTTTTACTATTTTTGCTCTTACCGTGAAAACAGCCGGTGTAGAAGCCTTGTGGGCATGGGTGTTCATTGTTCTGCTCAGTTTTCCAATGGCGATCACATTCAGTGATTTGACGGGTATGCTCGCAGAATCCGGCGGCCCTTATGTGTTTTTGCGCGACCATGTGAATAAGCGTTTGGGGCTATTTGTCGCTTGGTCATTCTGGTTGTCAGCGCTTGGTGCCGCCACTGCCTTGCTAACTGCGCTGATACACATGCTCATGCAAATGGAGATACCGGATGCGACCCTAATCGGGTTATCCATCATGGCAATACTTGTGTTGATCACCTCGCGAGGAATTCACGTAGGTATGATGGTATCGCGCATACTTACCGCAAGTACAATGCTGTTGCTCCTACTCAGCATTGTACTCGGCATCAGCCATGGCTTTTGGCACCTAATTCACACCCCTGGCAGTAGTGAAAGTCATCGTCTGTCGCAAATGCTTGTACCGGCTAGTGGAAAACCAATCTGGTTGGCCACGTTTTATGCATTTTGGACTTATTCAGGATGGGAAGCAGTAGCGGTAACTAGTGGATCATATAAAAGCTCTTTGTCATTAGGACGTGGCATGCTAATTGGTTCCACACTAGTGGGATTGCTTTATATTTTAGTCGCGTTTGCAGCAATTTGGGCACTCCCCACTCACCTCATCACCACAAAGGCAAATCCATTAGTACTTTTAGGTGACGAGTTCAATCCTTGGCTTGGGCTAGCGATCGCTTGGGGTGCAATTGCGGTCGTTGCCAGTTCGCTCCTCTCATGGATCATTTCCACTGCCGCACTGACGCAGTCTTTACTACGCGATGGCCTACTTTTTGCACCACAGAAAATACGCACATTCAAGGGTGAATTTCATCGTCTGATCCCTCTTTTAATTGGCCTGATCGTGACCGTAATTGCGCTTATGCCGTTTTTTTCAGAAGCTATTGCTGCCAGTTCATTAACTGCGCTGATTCCTTATGCCATCGTCTTTATTGCGGTGAGTTTTCATAAAACAGCCGATTGGGATGGGGTGATCAAACATCCTTTTTTGCGACGCAAAATGGCCTTGTTCGCTGCCATCACTGCGTTATTATTAACTGTTTTTAGCGGAATACAGAATCTAATTCCTACCTTAGTGTTATTGACCATTGGCGGATTACTTGTATTTATTCGCAAAATATAATAATTGTGTACATTTTGTGACAATTACAAGGAATTCGCCAATATACCCCCATGGGTATATTGGATCGTGTTATACTGCATGCATGTTACAGACTAAACTTGATGCAGGGGATGACTATGGAAAAATTATACGATGTCGTGATTATTGGCGGTGGCGTGGGAGGCTTGCAAGCTGCTATCCATGCTGGTCGTTATGGCTGGAACACGCTAGTTATCGATCGCAGCAAGGGGCGCACTTTTTATACGCCTAATTACATGAATATGCTAGGTTACCCTGATGGAGTATCTGGCGTTGAGTTACTCAAAAAAGGCAAAGCACACGCAGAGAAGTACGGTGTGGAATTTCTATTGAAAGTGGCCACTGATGTTACAAAAGATGACGACGGGCTATTTACGATTACCGCGCAACGGCGCAAGGAATACAAGGCAGGATCATCAGAACAGATAGATGTCATTAGAGCGCGTAAAATTGTAATGTCGACCGGTATTATGGATCGTCATCCTGAGGTGCCTAACGTCTATCACTGGGCGGGATTTGGCATCTATTATTGCGCAGACTGTGATGGCTTTGAAGTCTTAAACAAGCGCGTGGTCGTCGTAGGAAAAGGCAATGCGGCCCCTAATAAGGCACTAATGCTCTTAAATTGGACGAAAGAAATTACTGTCGTCAATGTTGATCCTACTGCTGCCATTAGCGATGATCTAAAAAAACAGTTGGAACAATATAATATTCCTGTTTTTAATAGCCCATTGAAGGAATTTGTCGGTGAAGATCGCGAACGAATTGAAAAAGTCATCTTGCAAGATGGCACTGTCATTGAAAGTGATAAAGTTTTTTCAGCGCTTGGCATGCACAGCGTGCATTCGAAATTGGCTAAGAAGTTGGGTGTGGAAACCTTAGAAAATGGACATATCGTCGTAGATCCCCGTACGAAACAAACAAATGTACCAGAAGTGTGGGCCGTCGGTGACATTGTCGCTCATACGCAGCAAGCCATGATTGCCGTTGGTGAAGGAGCACAAGCTGGCGTGTGGGTCAATAAGATTCTCCGCCAAGAAGGGCATCTTCCCACTCGCTGGGTAAATTGGTCCCATGAAAAGGAACCCGTGTTTTTATAAAAGTAACTCCCCATTTGACAAGGAAAGCGCTCTGCGAGCCTTCCTTGTCAAATGATTCATCGCTTTTGGCCAATAGTTCAATACAATGTTTTCGTTTCCCATATCGCCTCGAAAAAGTCACTTCAGACAATAATCGCCGTAAACCCCTACGTCAATCTTTATTGTACTGTTTACATATACTACCCGTCTAGATACGAAACATACGAATGTTGATTTGAGTAAATGACAATGATACTGTTACATATAGTATCGCAATCTTTCATTAGCGGTTTTTAATTTTTATGGGGGTTTATGTATTATGCTTTCTTCTTTGCATCGCGCGATGACTCGGGTATTATCAGAACAAATCACCATTCTCATTTATGCGGCAATCATTGGACTAGGAGGCGGTTATGGAGCGGTTGCGTT
>JAJZCJ010000326.1 GCA_021846145.1 Bacillota bacterium | reverse complement strand
TGCTGTTTCCAGCATCACAATCGCTTGCGCCCCATTCTCTGCGATATCCACCGTCACACCAGCCTGTTCCAAAAGTTCCTTTGCCACCTGCTGATTAATTTCATTATCCTCGACTAGCAAGATGTGCGCCCCTTGAATGACATTGACATACTCAGTGGCTGTCGCGCCTTGCTGGCGGAGGGAGACAACGAGTGGCGATGTCTCGTCACTGTGTACCACTTCCATCACCGCATCAAACAACTGCGATTCCGTCACTGGCTTGGTCAATCTTTTTTCAATGCCGATTTGCTTCGTGTCTTCCGCCAAATCCGATAGGTCATACGCAGAAATCATAATGATGTTCGGATCACGCACGAGCGTCAAGTCTCGAATTCTACGTGCGGTCTCCACTCCATCCATATTCGGCATTTGCCAGTCTAGGAGCACCAAATCAAACGGAGTATCTTCTGCAGCCTGCGCGAGCGCCATCAACCCTTCTTCGCCACTTTGCACCCCTACCGCTTCAAAGCGAAGGGAAGCGAGCATATTTAGGAGAATCTCGGCTGCCACCGTATTATCATCAATCACCAAGACTTTCAAATGCCCGGGCGTAATATCTTGCCTACTCTTTTGTTGCTCTTTCCAGCCGACACTTACCCCGAATTTGGCGGTGAAAAAGAAGATACTGCCCACACCCGGCTCACTTTCTACCCAGATTCGACCACCCATCATCTCTACCAACTGCGCACTGATCGCCAGCCCCAAACCAGTGCCGCCATATTTGCGTGTAGTCGACGAATCCGCTTGCGTGAACGCCTGAAACAATCTACCTTGCTGCTGCTTGGTCATGCCAATCCCCGTATCTTTGACCGAAAACTGCAACGTTACCTCGCGGTCGTCCACGTGTAGCATATTGATCCTCACCACGATTTCCCCGCGCTCCGTAAATTTGATGGCATTAGTGGTCAAATTGGTGAGAATTTGACCGAGTCTCAACGGATCGCCCCGTAACCCTTGCGGTACTTCAGCTGTGTATTCAAAAAGCAGTTCGATCCCTTTCTGATACGCCTTGATGCTGAGCAAATCCGCCAACCCATTTAAGGTTTCATCCAGATGAAACTCGACCACTTCCATCTCTAGTTTTCCTGCTTCAATTTTGGAAAAATCCAGTATGTCATTGATAATTCCGAGAAGTGCCTGTGCTGAATAATTAATTTTCCCCAGATAATCTTGTTGTTTAGGCGTGAGGTCTGTTTGCAGCGCCAGATACGCCATCCCAATGATTGCATTCATCGGCGTGCGGATTTCGTGGCTCATATTGGCCAAAAAATCGCTTTTCGCGCGTGTAGCCGCTTCTGCGTCTTCTTTGGCTTGACGCAATTCATTCTCCATGTGCTTGCGTTCGGTAATATCCCGCACCGTGCCCTGTATGACAGGCCTCCCATGCAAGTTAAATCGAAACAGCGATACCTCCGCATCAAAAATCTCTCCGCTTTGCAAACGTTTATGCACCCACTCAAAACTATGAGACCCTGTTGTAAAGGCTCGCTCTACGTATTGCTGTGAAAGTGTCAGTGAATCTCTGCCGTCCGGTTGAAATTCAGGGGACAAGTCTGCTGGTCCGAGTTTCATATACGCTTCCTTGCTGTCCACCTCAAACAACGCTAACGTGCACTGGTTGCAATCGAAATGTCCATTTTCATCCAACATCATGATCGCGTCATACGATTCTTCAAACATCACGCGGAATTTTTCTTCGCTTTCTACCAGCGCCGCGGTTCTTTCTTGCACGATTTCCTCTAGTTGGAGCTGATACTGTTTTAATTCCGTAATGTCTTCGTTGACGGTAACAAAACTCACCACGTCGCCAGAAGTATTGCGAATAGGGAAATATTGCAATCTCATCCAAATTGTTTTGTCAAAACCAAACAACTCTTTTAAATCGAGCGCGTGTTCCATCCCAAGAAACGTCTCTCCTTGAATCGTTCGCAACATTAAAGGGAGTGCACCAGATCGAATCACCTGAGGATCTTTCAATATATTTCGTTGTCCTACCATATCTTTTGCCGCAAAATGAAACATCTCTTCAATTGCATGATTCGCCTCTTGGAGAATACCATCCGTTCCAAACACTTGGATACCGACAGGCAATTTCTCTAACATTTGCCGGTATCTGGCTTCGTTCTCCCGCAATTGAATCTCCGCGTGCTTTTGCTCTGTAATATCGCGAACGGATTCAATCGCCCCCACCACTTCGCCGTTTACATCGTAGAGCGGTGTGGCCGTAGCATAGAGATAACGACCCTCTCCTTGCAATACGGGCACCCATGTTTCCACCGAAAGGCAGTTATTGTCTTGCCAACTCAAACCATAGTATTCTAGTGTCTCTGCGTTCGGATGTAGCACCAAATCGATGACGATCGGCCTGCGCTCTCCATAAAATGGAAGCGAGTATTCATAGTTCCCCTTCCCCACGATATCGGCAGATGATATTCCCGTAATCACTTCCATCGCATGGTTCCAGAACGTGACCACACCACTTTTGTCAATGATCATGATCGCATCGGGCAGGAAGTTAATGATGTTTTCTAATTGTTGTTGAATTCCTTTCAATTTACCTTGAGATCGTTTATCTTCAGTAATATCGCGAATTAATTCGATAGAGCCTACCACATCACCCAGCGTATTATAAAAATGCGAGGCAGTCGCAACAATCCATCGCTTCTCTCCCCGCAAAAAAGGGACTTCCACTTCGACTGACAATAAGTTTTTATCCTTTTTAATAAACGCATAGTTACTTTCTAATTCTTCATAAGTTAAATCAAGCATATTTAATAAATTTGGCCTTTTTTCTCCGTAAAAAGGCATGGTATACTCATAATTTCCTTTGCCCACCATGTCAGCGGCCTTTACGCCCGTCATCTCTTCCATCGCCTGATTCCAGAAAGTAACTTTCCCTTCTGCATCAATGATAAGTGTTGGATCGGGAAGAAAATTAATGATATCAGCCACTTTTTGCTCATGCTGTTTTGCTATTTCTTTTTCCAGCAATTTTTGATCGGTGATATCGCGGATCGACTCAATGGAGCCGATGAGTTCACCATTTGCATCGTAAAAGGGGGCCGCAGTCGCCCAAATAAAGCGCCTCTCCCCACGTAAATTAGGAATTTCAATTTCAGCCGTTAATAAGTGTTTGTCTTTGTGAATAAATGAATAGTTTTTCTCCGCTTCTGTATCTAACTTTTGCGCCAAATCGACAAGGATCGGTCTTCTGACGCCATGAAATGGAATAGCATGTTCATAGTTGCCCTTTCCAATCATATCCTCGGCTCGAACTCCGACCATTTCCTCTATGGCTCGATTCCAAAAAATAACTTTTCCTTCACGATCCGTAATCAAGGTAGCATCTGGCAAGAAATCAATGATCTCTTCAAAATGCACGTGTAAGTCACGTAGTTGGCCTCTTTGCGTGTGTTCTGTAAGTATCAATACGAAGTGATGATCGTTCTCCGCTTCCGTG
>JAJZCJ010000325.1 GCA_021846145.1 Bacillota bacterium | reverse complement strand
GAAGGCAGATTTATTGGTTATTGCTTTCTCACCTAAATTCATGCAACAAAAGGCAAATGCGGTAAAGTTTTTGGAGGGGTATGTGGAGGCGCTGCATTACTATACACAGCACGTATACCGCAATCATCAAATGAACGATCCTTACCTAAAGAAAGCATTAGGTATTATCTCGCAATATACAAGTACGCCAGCTTCTGCCATCCCTAATGAACTGATTTATGTGAATCCGAATGGATTTGTCGATCCGGCAAACATTCAAAACCAACTTAATTTTTACAATAAAAATCAATACGTAACGAAGGCCATTTCAGTGAAGCAAATGGTCAACGAATCATATTTGCAGCAAGCGATCAAGGCATTGGGAGTGGGCAAATAGTGTACATCAGCGGTTGATGTTAGAGTGAATATCTCTTATGCTATGGTTATTGATCTACAAGGAGCAAATTAGTGAATAAAATGCGCTTAAGAGTAAATATTCGCGTGAAAATTCTCCTCGTGGCGTTGCTGCCGCTGGGGATTTTTCTTGCGGTGGCGATTGGTATCTGGTGGCATGTGATTGAATTGACCGATAACTTGAATCAAGTCGGGCAAGCGGATGTGTCTGAGATGGCAAGCACGAAAGTGCTGCTTCGTGAATTATCTCGTTGGAATCGTGGTTTGAATGGGGCGATCATGGCACTTCAGAATCATCAGAGGACGCTGATTACGACTCAATTGGTCGAAGCTAATCACGCACAATCCGCCATCTTTCAATTCCTTCGATCATCACAAGAGATTCCGGTTCAAGATCGGCAACAGTTGACCAAAGACTTCACGCAGTATGCTGCGTATGCCCGTTCAGTGACTGCGGCGCTGCATGAAGGGGATCTATCTCGCGCCATACAGCTTCAACTCGTCCAAAATAATCAAATGCCCTATGCATTAATGCAACATATGATGAGCCTAGATGACCAGAATGACACCCAAGATGCATATACAGTGCAAATGATGATAAATACGCTAAAGGGTCTCCGTTTTCAGATGCCACTGATAGGAGTAATGGCGGTGGTAATGGCGGCGCTTGTCGCATGGCTGATGGCCAGTGGAACCGCCCGGCGTTTGATGGACTTGACCACGCGAATTCAACAGGCGGAGTTGGGACAACGGAGCGTCTTCTCCGAGCAGTCTGTCCATGCAGGTTTTTGGTCTAAGGATGAGTTACAAGATGCCAAATACGCATTTGACCAGATGCTCCAAACGTTAAATCAGACAGAAAATCAATTGCATGCGGAACTTGCATATCGCCAAGAGTTATTGAATGCGCTTCCCATTCCTGTGTTTTTCAAGGGGGTGGATGGGCGTTATTTGAGTGTGAACACAGCTTTTGAAAAGTTCTTCGGGGCTCCTGCATCAGAGTTAATTGGGAAATCTGTGTATGAAATTAATCCTAAGCCGTTGGCTGATATTTATTACGCGAAAGATCAAGAACTATTTGACAATCCCGGTATCCAAATTTACGAGACGCAAGTCAAAGATACCCGTGGTCAATTGCACGAAGTGATTTTTCACAAAGCGACAATTCATTTGCAAAATCGCCAGGTTGTAGGGTTGATTGGTGGTATTTTGGATATCACTGATCAAAAAACAGCGGCAAGGCAAATCCACCAGCTCGCATTTTATGATGCACTTACAGGGCTCCCCAATCGCACGCTCCTCATGGATCGCGTGGGACAGGCCATCCACTTTGCGCAGCGGCATGAACAGAAATTTGCGTTGCTATTTTTGGATCTAGACCACTTCAAAGATGTCAATGATACGCTGGGGCATGATGTGGGGGATCAGTTGTTGGTCGAGGTCGCCAAACGTTTGCGGGCCACACTACGTGAACAGGATACGATTTGCCGGATGGGGGGCGATGAATTTATTCTGCTGTTGTCAGACACTCATGAGGGGGGAGCGGAAATCACCGCCCAAAAAGTATTGAATCAGATTGCTAGGCCGTATCTGCTCGAGGAAAATCAGGTGGCGGTCACGGTTTCGATCGGGATTGCGATTTTTCCAACGCATGGAAATAACTTTACTACCTTGTCAAAACGCGCGGATATCGCGATGTATCAGGCGAAATCTGGAGGTCGCAACAGATACCAAGTATACTCATAGGGAGCGTTTTGAATGGTACAAACATGGTGGCATTTGGGGGAGCAATTCTTTCTTATTGGGCTTTTGGGGTTTGGTGGTGGGTTTGGCATGATTCCGCTTATGAAGTCTGTCACACTCAGTCACCACTGGCTCACTGCACATGAATTTACACAAGCCGTTGCCCTAGGGCAAATTACGCCTGGCCCCGTTGCCATCAGTGCCGCTTTTATCGGCGAACATGCGGGAGGTTGGATGGGCGGGTTGATTGCGACAATCGCTGTTTTTACCCCCTCGGTGATGGTGGTCATTTTACTCACCTATGTGTATCGCTGGATTCGGAATTGGCCTGCATCGAAAACGATATTGAACGCCACTCTGGCTGGGGTAGTTGGTTTGATTGCGGCAGTAACCATCGAATTGGGACAAAGTGTGATTACGCAGTGGAGTACGTGGGTGATCGCTATTGTGGTCGCTGTCGGCGTGATCCGTTGGAAATGGCCTTATTGGTTGATTATTCTGACCTCAGGAATAGTGGGTGCGTTATTTTTGCGTCCGTGATTGGTATCGTTTTGCTAGGACCAACATCGCACCTGCAAGTGCAGATAATAGCACCACGATTGCGGGATTGATCCCCACCAAGGTGATCAAAAAAGCGATGAACACGAGCAGATGGTAGCGTTTCTCTTTGGGCAATTCAAGATACAGGGTGCGGACAACGCCAACCAGCAGTCCAATCACCGCAGCTTCCACACCGATGAACGCCCCCTGTATCCAACGGGCATGTAACAGCGGCAAAGCACTGGCGAGACCCATGATCAGCAAAAAAGACGGCCATAGCACACTGACTAGGCCAATGAGTACACCTCCGAATCCTCGCAATCGATAGGCAATTGCCGTCATCACATTGATCGTGGTGGCACCTGGCGAAAAAGCGGTGAATTCAAGAATGTGATCGAACTGTTCATTTTTCAGCCACTGATGATGCTCCACAATTTCTGAGCGGATCAACGAAAGTACGGCATACCCACCGCCAAATCCTAAGATTCCAATTTTCATGTACACCTTGGCAATGTCAAGTAACGTCACTTTCTGGTCGTTTAACACACAAATCCCTCGTTTTGAATGGTGGAATCTAATTAATACTATCACCATCGTCAAGGGTAAGGATGTAAATTGTTGTCGTATGCAGCTTGCAAGTTTATAATAAATCATAAGTAACGGACGTTTCCTTAGTGGGGAGTGACACGATGGACGATTCTGAACGTGATGACATTCCCTTATGTTCTTTTCGGGCGACATCCACAGATGAGTGGGTGAAAATGAATGGTTTTCTGAGGCAATCCATTGGGGTCGCAGAAATAAGGAATCCATCTACTTTGTTTCACCA
>JAJZCJ010000324.1 GCA_021846145.1 Bacillota bacterium | reverse complement strand
TCATATCAACACCATTGTGCAACCGGATTTATTTGTGATTTGTCAGGATAGACAAGGGAATTTTTTGCGAGGTGTGCCAGCGTGGATCATCGAGATTTTGGCCCCGTCCACCGCAAAAGAGGATTTATTTGTGAAGTTTGCCTTGTATCAAAAAGCGAAAGTGCAAGAATACTGGGTGGTTGATCCAGTCAATCAATATGTGCGCGTATTCTTATTGCAGGGGGATCAGTATCAGGAAATTAGCTTTTTTGATCGAAATGAGCGCGTAACGGTCACTACTTTCCCTGCATTGGATATTGACTTGTCAAGGGTATTTATTAATTAGATGTACATAAAGGAAGTGACCGCAGTGGAGGCACAAAAGGCCGTGGTCGTGTTTAGCGGCGGGCAAGACAGCACGACTTGTTTAGTGTGGGCGCAACAACGATTTGAACACGTAGAAGCCATCACGTTTCATTATAATCAACGACATCAGCAGGAGGTGCAGCATGCCAAGCGGATCGCCGACATGCTTCAGGTTCCGCAGCATGTGTTGGACTTAAGCCTGTTGAATCAACTGGCACCCAATGCCTTGACGCGCTCGGATATTGATATTACCGCAGGGGCAAATGGTGAATTGCCGTCGACCTTTGTCGATGGGCGCAATCTGATATTTCTCACGTATGCGGCCATTTTTGCAAAACAAATGGGTGCCCGTCACGTCATTTCTGGGGTGTGCGAGACTGATTTCAGTGGCTATCCGGATTGTCGCGATGTATTCATTAAATCACTAAATGTGACGCTTAATCTGGCGATGGATTATGAATTTGTACTGGACACTCCACTGATGTGGCTGAATAAAAAACAAACGTGGGCATTGGCGGACGAACTTGGTTGTTTTGATTTGGTGCGTAATGAGACGCTCACGTGCTACAATGGCATCCCCGGTGACGGGTGTGGGGAGTGCCCGGCGTGCAAATTGCGCCATCGTGGCTTACAAGAATATTTGCTGGAACGCGAAGGAAAGCGGTGATTGCCATGTCTTTGGTGCGCGTATGTAAGATATTTACGTTTGATGCAGCGCATCAATTGATTGGGCATGCAGAAAAGTGTGCGAATTTGCATGGTCATACATATACGTTGGAAGTTGTAATCATGGGGGAGCCAAAAGGACCAGAGCATCCCTCCGATGAGGGTTTTGTCATGGACTTTGCTCATTTGAAAAAGATTGTGAAGGATCGAATTGTGGATCGATTTGATCACGCATTTATTGCAATGGGCACGGAACCGGTGTTGGACACTTTGCAGGCTACTGGATCAAAAGTGACCATTTTAGGATTTCGTACGACTGCTGAAAATATGGCGCTATACATTTGTCATGAGCTATTACAAACGGGATTGCCGGTGTATTCGGTGAAACTTTGGGAGACGCCAACCGCATGGGCTGAGGTGTATGCGACAGACGTTGCAAGTCACGAACCTGTCTATCAGACGACGGGAGAGTGCGATGTTGAATAAGTTACCGATCATTGAATTATTTGGCCCCACCATTCAGGGGGAGGGCATGGTGATTGGCCGCAAAACAATGTTCGTCCGTACTGCTGGGTGTGATTATCAGTGTGCGTGGTGTGACTCTGCCTTCACGTGGAATGGCACTGAGAAGCAGCAGGTGCGGATGATGGAGCCGCAAGCGATCCTGGATGAGCTGATGGTGGCGGGAGGCAATCGGTTTAATCACGTCACGATTACGGGGGGCAATCCTGCATTAATCGGGGAACCAATGGGGCGTTTTATCGACCTGTGCCACGAGCAGGGATTCCAGATTGGACTGGAAACGCAGGGCAGTCGCATGCAGGATTGGTTTTATGCTGTCGACGACCTGACATTGAGTCCGAAACCGCCGAGTTCGGGGATGTTGATTGATTGGGATGTTTTGGATGATATTGTGGAGCAACTTTCTCAACGTAAGGTCAATTTTAGCTTAAAAATTGTCGTCTTTGATGAGCCGGATATTGCGTTTGCAGCATCTGTATTCGCGCGTTATCCGCAGGTCACACAGCAATTTTTGCAGCCGGGGAACGCACACGTGAATGATCTTGGTGATATTTCGGAACACCTTTTAGATCGGCTGAAATGGTTATTTGAAGTGGCGATCCAGGAGCCCGCACTGAACGCGGTGCGTGTTCTTCCGCAATTACATGCCTTGGTGTGGCACAATCAACGGGAGAAATAGTATCGGATATGCGTGAATTCGTGGGATAAATTCTGTATGATCGGGTAAGCTTATATTGTCTGTACGAGGGAAGAATGCTGAACTCGGTCGCAGACATTGATACAAATCGATTGTTGGAGACTATGTTCGTCTCCCAATTAAGCAGGTTCGTATGAACCTGCTTTTATGTTGTGCGCTCGGCATGGACGAAAATATGCACAAATATCCGTTCATGATTATGTTATAATGAAGGAGGTGAAACCCATGAATAGAGAGGAGAAAACACTTGTGAGCACAACGTTTAGTCCAGAGGAGATCATCCAAGCCAAGCAGTTTCGTATTCTCTCTCAAAAAGCGCTTCAACAGGAATTAAGCGAACACGAGAAACTTGGCGTGTTTTTCCCAGACAAAGGGCTGACTGCTGTCATGATGACTTTCGAACGGTATAGAACCATGGCAGAGCGGTTGGTCGAATTGGAAGAGGAAATTGAAAACCTGCAACTAATACAGGAGTTCGGCAATCGATTCACCGCGCCAAAGGAAGAGTGGATTGAGCATCCGGAAGATATGTCTACGTTGGAATTATACCGTGAACGACAGAAGGAACGGGCTAATCAATGAATCGCATCAATCCAACGACATCTACGAAATCCTGAATCCACGCAGCCCAATTTAACCCTTTGATCCCTCGTATGCAAACGTCGTTTCCAAAATAGTTCGGTAATCCGATTTGCTAATTGCCCTTACGTTGCTGGGGGTGGAGCCATTTGCATAGGCCAATTCCACCAAATGGTCAAAGTCTTTCGGAGCCACATTGGGCAGATCGCGTAGCAAGGGAATGCGAAGTTCCTGCGTATAAGCAAAAATCCCTTCGATCATCTTCTGTACGGCTGTTTCATTGCTGTCGGTGTCGCTTGCAAAATGCATGATGCGCGCGAGTTCGGCGTGCAGTGCGGAATGACCTTCGGCATTAAAACGCAAAACGTGCGGCAAAAAGATGGCATTGGCCACACCGTGTGGGGCGTCATACACACTGCCGAGCGCCTCGGCGAGACAGTGGACAGCGGCCACATCAGCGTTGCCAAAGCTGAGTCCAGCGAGCAAACTGCCTTCAAGCATCTGCGTGCGAGCCTCCAGATCTTGCCCATCTTCCACCGCGCGTGGCAATGCCTGGATAATCGTCGGCATGGCTTGTGCGCCATATGCTTTTGAAAGTGGATTCGTCACCGTGCAGGTATAGCCTTCAATGGCGTGAACCAGCGCGTCCACACCAGTGGCAGCTGTCACCGAGCGCGGCACACTCAGCGTCAAAAGCGGGTCGAGTACG
>JAJZCJ010000323.1 GCA_021846145.1 Bacillota bacterium | reverse complement strand
TACTTTAGAGAACCAAGATACTTAAATGTTCTCAAAGAAACGGGGATGATAACTTGGAAATTATCACTGATGAAAATTCCGACTGGTCACGAAAGGGCAACATTAACCGTATTCGCTTGATGATTATTGATCCCTTTACGTTATTTGCCTACTGGGAAGTGGACACCCTTCATCAACAGCTCATTAGTGACCACTTTCAATGCCGATGGGAGGAACTCCCACTGTTATTACTCTTACATGACGTGACAACTGTTCACTTTAACGGCACCAATGCACCCATCGTTAGTCAGGAACGCGTGAATGCAGGATCTGATCATTGGTATTTTCGGCACACATCGCCTCAACATCGCTATGTCCTAGACCTAAGAACGACCACGTTATCTGGTCAACATTTTGCCATCTTACGTTCAAATATGGTAGTGACCCCTCCCATTCCCGGGGAGATGCCAGGTACGCCGAACTTTGAATGGCAAGAAGAAGCCTACAATACGTTGGCACCTACCCGTTTTTCCACAAACAATGAGCTATTCACCGATGCCGTAGCTAACCCGCTTTTGAAAATTCCGTATCACAATGAGTTTGACGGGTACCGAATTATTGAGAGGGGGCTCGCACATGAATAAGGGTAATTTAGCCATCGTTTTGCATGCTCATTTACCGTATGTATTTCATCCCTCCTCTGAACATCGGCTTGAGGAACGCTGGTTAAATGAGGCCATTACCGAAACCTATATCCCTTTGCTACTAATGATGAACCGTTTGCGGCGCGCTGGTGTTCATTTTCGGCTTACCATTTCTATGACACCCACGCTACTCACCATGTTGGCAGATGCTGAACTGCAAGCTAGATATCTTGAACACATTGATAGTCTGATTGAACTTGCCGAAAAAGAAATTCGCAGAACTGCTGAAGATCCGCAGGTCAATAATTTGGCAGATACCTATCTATCCCGTTTTAAGGAAATTAAAGCATATTTCATTTCGTTAAATGGCGATTTAATTAGCTCCTTTCGCTCGCTTGAACAGGATGGATTGATTGAACTTATCGGTTCCGCCGCTACCCATGCTTTTTTGCCGCTTGTCCAAACCAAGGAAGCGGTAAAAGCGCAATTGATTACCGGCATGGAGGAGTTCAAACGACACTTTGGTCATTTGCCGCATGGTATTTGGTTGCCAGAATGTGGATATGCTCCTGAATGGGATGAAGTGTTAAAAGAATGTGGGGTGGGGTATTTTTTCGTGGATGCACACGGTCTGACCACGGGCAATCCCAAGCCACCTATGGGAACGTTAGCTCCAGTGCATACTCCCAATGGCATCACTGCCTTTGCGCGTGATCCCTCCTCTTCACAACAAGTGTGGAGTTCTAAAGAAGGATACCCGGGAGACTATGATTATCGAGAGTATTATCGGGATATCGGCTTCGACTTGGATCTCGAGTACATTTCGCCCTACATTCATCCAACTGGTATTCGCGTCAACACCGGCTTAAAATACTACCGCATTACTGGTCAAGGGGATCAAAAAGCATGGTATGATTTTGACCGCGCCAAAGACAAAACAGCCCGTCACGCTGAACATTTTATCCAAGAAAAATGGACGCAATTATCCCATGCTGCAGAATCCATGACCACTTCCCCATTAATGATTGCCCCCTTTGATGCGGAATTATTTGGCCATTGGTGGTACGAAGGCCCACAATTTCTTGAGATGCTATTTCAAAAACTTCATTACGATCAACACGATATCGCACTTGTCACACCTACTGAATACCTTGCCGAACAAAACGACATTACCGTTTCTTCTTTATCTTTTTCGTCATGGGGTCGCCAAGGGTACGCAGACGTATGGCTACGTGATGAAAACGACTGGATATATCCTGCGCTTCATTTAGCGGAGCAGCGTATGATTACACTAGCAACTTCATTTACAGACCCTACCCCCCTTGAACGGCGTACCCTTAATCAAGCAGCTCGGGAACTGATGTTGGCACAAAGTAGTGACTGGGCGTTCATCATGGATAACAAAACCATGGTGGACTACGCTGTGGAGCGCACAAAAACCCATATCAACCGCTTTACTGCATTATTTGACATGCTAACGAGTCATGTGATTGACGAGCACACATTAACAGCCATCGAGTACTACGACCATCCTTTTCCACAAATTCGCTTTGAGACCTATCGTAATAACACACTTGCGGTAGTCCCAACGCAATCACCTAAAAAGCGAGTATTGTTCTTATCTTGGGAATTCCCACCGATGACGGTAGGCGGCCTCTCCAGACATGCGTACGACTTGTCTCGTCATCTGGTGATGGAAAATTGGGAAGTACATGTCGTCACCACCGCTGTGGAGGGAAGCCCAGCAGAAGAAGTAATGGACGGCGTTTACGTACACCGGATTGCTACGCATAAGCCTGATGGCGGGGAATTCGTTCATTGGGTATTTGCGCTAAATTTAGCCATGATTGAATACTGTACACAACAGTTATTTAAGTCCACTACGTTCGATGTAGTTCACGCTCATGATTGGCTTGTCTATTATGCAGCGAAAGCTTTGAAAGAACAATCTGGACTTCCGTTAATCGCAACCATTCACGCGACAGAACACGGAAGAAACGGTGGTATTTTCACTGACTTGCAACGCTACATCCATGGAATCGAATGGAAATTAACATTTGAAGCTTGGCGAGTAGTGGTATGTAGTACCTACATGGTACGCGAAGTGGAACAAATATTTCATTTGCCTAACAATAAAATTGATATGATCCCAAATGGCGTCGATCCTAAACAATTGGAGTTTCAGCAATTAACTACTAATGCAACAAAATATGCACTCCCTCACGAAAAAATTGTCCTTTTTCTTGGCCGCTTAGTGCGCGAGAAAGGTGCTCAAGTGTTGCTAGAAGCGATACCAAAAATTCTCTCCCTCAGTCCAGATACAAAATTCGTCTTTACAGGTGAAGGGCCGATGCGCGCTGAACTTGTTGCCCGTACCAGACAACTAGGCATTGCCCACAAGGTTCTCTTTACTGGTTTTGTATCCGATATCGACCGCAATTTACTGTTAGGAAATGCGGCGGTGGCGGTATTCCCCAGCCTTTATGAACCATTTGGCATTGTCGCACTTGAGGCCATGGCTGCAGGAGCACCTGTAGTTGTATCCGATGTCGGCGGATTAGCAGATATTATCCATCATGAGCAAGACGGACTTACGGCCATCAATGGCGATGCTCACTCTTTTGCTATTCAAGTCAGCAGAATACTAACTGACATTGCATTGGCAAAACGCTTAGCCGAAGCAGCAAAAGCAGAAGTTCTGCGTTATGACTGGCGGCTTCTCGCGGTGGCAACCATCGACGTATACGAGACAGTCCTCAAAGCAAAGGAGAGTGAACATGCCAAATGAATCGCAGATGTTGCAACGATCTGCAAAAGCGCTGCGAGAACGCATTGATTGGGTGATGGATACTATTAGGTGATCAAATTTCGTGCTCGTTGAAAACTAGGGGGACGCTTT
>JAJZCJ010000322.1 GCA_021846145.1 Bacillota bacterium | reverse complement strand
TCCCATACCACCAGCAACAAAAGCAACATGCCAATAATAACAGGAATGGGTTTTAATTCAAAAGGCCGGTCTTTTGGGTTAAGTAAATCCTTGTTAATCCGGCGCACCTCCATATCCTCCCGAATCTGCACATTTTACTCTATCACACTCAGTAAACCTTTTCCAGAGATCAGAGAGTTCGTCTTCTCGTTGCCCCTACAGGCACCTCATCACGATAAAGTTGAGCTGCTTTGGTTGTAAACAAGATCCCATCCAAGTGATCAATCTCATGTTGAATGGCGCGTGCACGAAAACCGACTTCTTCAAATTCAACCACTTCGCCATCACGCGATAACATACGCACACGAATCCATTTGTAACGCTCCGTATCCCCATAGATACTAGGAACAGATAAACAACCGTCTGGCCCAAGCTCTAAGTCGCGTCCCTCCAGAATGATGGGATTAATCAGATCCAACCGACCCTTTCCATCTTCAGCGTCCACCACGCACAGACGTTTCAGTATATTCACCTGAGGTGCTGCGAGCCCCACGCCTTCTGCAAATTTCATCGTTTCATACATATTATCAAGTACTTTCAACACATTCGGCGTAATTTTCTCCACCGCTTTTGCCGGAGTGAGCAGCGTCTTGTGTGGTGCTTTTAATATCTCGTATATCGCCAAATCAAACATCCTTCCCTAAATTATTGATCTGTCAAATTCCATTTAATTGTATTTTCAAAAATGATGGCCAACAGCACACCAACCAATAATCCATTAGACAAAAAGGGGCGAACGGCCGCAGGCAAGGTAATAAAAGCGCCAGAAGCAATGGTGAAAATCCCGATCCCGACTAATACCGGTAGTGCCAAGCGGTAAATCGTGCGGTGATCAAACGTCATTCCTTCAATATACTGCATGGCAGAACCAAACAACTGCAAGTATGCTACCAATAACACGGCATCTCCTACGCTGACAGGTAAAGTGGCGAGCAGCGATCCTGCCGCAGGCACTAGTCCTAATATCATAAATAACACTGCACCTAAGGCAAAGGGAATCTTAGAAAATAGTTGCGTAGAACGCAAAAAGCCCAAAGAAGAAGTATAGGGAGCATAAGGCACCAATCCCAAAAACCCAGAAATAATAGTGTTAATTCCCGTGATCAAAAAAGACTTGCGGTACATTTTTTGCGTCGTCTCTACCTGAAAAAGCGGCTTTGCAGCTTCCAAAGTCGCTACAGTATTAGAAGAATTGATCAATCCAGCCACCATCGCAGTAATGATAATTCCCCATTCAACGCCTAAGTGTCCCCAAGGAAATATCTCCCACAAACTAGATATACCCGCTTGAGGAATCCCCCCTGCCGGTTGAATCATCAACCGAAAAATCACCCATCCTATGCCGATCCCCACGAGAATAGAGTAATTGCGAAATTTTTTCCATCTAGATAATTGAATAAACAAAACCACTGCAATCAATACAATAGACAACAACGCAGTAGGAATATCAATCTGCAAATGGCCGCTAAGACCCAACATCCCCTTCATAAAAATCGAAATTAATTCTGTTGCCAACAAAATCAGAAAAACGCTTGACGCGATGGGTGTAAACCACTTTTTAAGCACGTTCCCCATGCCCAAAAAACCTAACACAGCAATCGACACGCCAGATAAAATAATCCCCGTTTCCAAACTACCGCCAGCCTGAAGCGGTGTCAAGCCACTCTCCTCGGCAGTTGCAAGCACCCCCAAAATCGCTCCCCACCAGACGCCAGATTGTCCTTCCATGATGGGTAACCCATGACCGAAAAAAAGCTGCAATAGTGAAGCGAGGCCTGTGTAAAAAAAAGAACGTTGCATTGAGGAAGTAATTGCCGGTCCGCTCATATGAAGTGCATTACCAATAGAAATGGGAATGACCACCGTATTAGCAAACATAAAAAGCAACCATTGCACACCCGCAACCCAATGATGAGCTTTTGTGAATTCTTTAAAATTAGTTGTCAACACTCTATTTGTCATCTTCACCAAACCCGTAAAATTGTTCAATCTAGATTCTTACGCAAATTGTACCACATCAAAAAAGAGCCGACCATCATTTCAGTCGACTCTCAACAATATACACGTTATTCAACGTAATTCTTCAGGAAGTTTAGGTAAGTTCCCTTTTTTGATACTCTCTAGCACGCTAATTCCTGCATCCCATGTCAACGTCTCTGGATACGCATTTTCATTGTGCAACACTACGTCAAGCCCAATTTTCTCTTCTTCCGGGGATACGCGAAGCCCCATCATCAGATCAACAACCTTGAGCAACACCCAAGTTCCTGCCCCTGCAAACACCCACGTAGTAGCCACGCCCACAAGCTGTACCACTACTTGATGAGGATTACCATAGAACAACCCATTTCTTCCCCCAGAATTGACGGCGGTGGTGGCAAATAGCCCAGTGGCAATTGCCCCCCATGTTCCGCCAATACCGTGACCACCAAACGCGTCCAACGCATCATCATACTTAAAGAAGCCCTTCATCAGTGTGGATGAGAAGTAAGTTAACACACCCGCAACAATCCCAATGATCAACGATCCACCGACATCGACATAACCGCAAGCCGGGGTAATCGCCACGAGGCCTGCCACCGCACCTGCACTAGCCCCTACTAAAGTAGCGTGACCCGTTCTCCAGCGCTCCACCAACAACCAAGCCAGCGCCGCCGCTGCAGTTGCCGTATTGGTTACCAGAAACGCGCTAACGGATAGCCCATTTGCCGCCACCGCACTACCCGCATTAAAGCCAAACCAACCGAACCATAATATCGAAGTACCCAACAGGACTAGCGGAACATTGTGTGCCTTAATTTGTGGCGAACCATGTTCCGCGCGTTTACCTAAGTAAATCGCAGCCACCAGTCCAGAAACGCCTGAACTAATGTGCACCACTGTTCCACCAGCGAAATCGAGGATACCCATGTTGTGCAACCAACCGCCAATTCCCCATACCCAGTGAGCTAACGGATCGTAAATAAACGTCGCCCAAAGCGTGATAAAGACAAGAAATGACGAGAATTTCACTCTCTCTGCGAGCCCACCTACAATCAATGCGGGAGTGATAATCGCGAACATCATTTGAAATATTCCATATAATTCGGCAGGGATCGTCGGTGCGTAATTTACATTCGGCGCTGCACCCACGTGATTAAAGAGCACCCAGCTTAAATTGCCAATTACGTGTCCCACGTCAGGTCCAAAGGCCAAACTATAACCAAACAGCACCCACTGTACGGACACAATGAGGATGACCGCAAAAACCTGATAAAGCGTGGTGATGACATTTTTATTGCGCACAAGACCGCCGTAAAAGAAGGCAAGACCCGGTGTCATAAACAGCACCAGTGCGGATGAAGCTAAAATCCAGGCCGTATCACCTGAGTTAATCACCGGCATCTCCATTACCCCCTTGTCATATAACGTAACCCTTTGTGTTATGTTATATCTCATGAACGAAATATATAATCAATATTCAAAAAAGTCAAGGGGGTAATG
>JAJZCJ010000321.1 GCA_021846145.1 Bacillota bacterium | reverse complement strand
CAGAATCCGAATAAAACTTGCAATCATTGATTTCATGAGTTAATTACCAACTACAGAAGGATTTTTTTGCAACAGTTCGCCTACCTTAAGGTTATCTGATTGATGTTTAATAAACGATCCGATGGTTGATTTTACAACTTCCGGATTCAGCGCCTTGACTTTCAATATGGCCAATGTTTGGGCCCAATCGATCGCTTCACTGATACTGGGTGATTTCCTTAAATTCAACTCACGAACCTGATTCAGAAAATCCACCAATTGCTCCGTTAACTCCACAGAAATTTCCGGCACCTGCTCGTGAATGATTTCAATTTCGCGTTGAACTGAAGGATAGCCAATATGCAAAAATATACATCTTCTGCGCAAAGCATCAGATAGCATCCTGGTATTGTTGCTCGTTAAAATAACAATAGGTTTATTTTTTGCCACAATCCGCCCTAATTCTGGAATACTAACTTGAAAATCCCCTAAACTTTCTAATAATAACGCTTCAAATTCATCATCAGCACGATCTATTTCATCGATCAGCAAGACAGAGAGATGATCCGACAGAAAGCTGCGCAAAATGGGACGCTGCAACAAAAAGTTTTCTGAAAAAAAGGCATCTTCTTCCTTGCTCATTTTTTCAATGGCTGCTGCTATGCCGTGAACCCCATCTAGGTATTGATCGAGTGTACTTTTTAATAGTTGGGTATATAACATTTGCTTACCATATTCCCAATCATAAAGCGCTTTACTTTCGTCAATCCCCTCATAGCATTGCAGCCGAATCAATTCAACTTCTAAGACACTCCCGATGGCTTGAGCCAGAGCTGTTTTCCCTACTCCGGGGGGGCCTTCAACTAAGATGGGTTTGGACAACCGCGTACTTAAATACACCGCCGTTGCAATTTCTGGATCACAGATGTATTTTGCCGTTCGCAACTTTGACATTACTTCATCTACCGATTCAAACACATTCAATTCTCCTCACTAAATGATTTTAATTTTGTGAACAAGCGGCGTATAAATTCCCTCTCTTAAGCAACCATAAAAGACCCCACATTGATAAGACAACATCTCTAGAATGTAAACGATAGCAAACAAAAAATAGTTCATTTTAGGTCTTTTAACCATGAATTCAAAATAAGCAGAAGCCAAAAATGCAATCAACACCACGGAGACATACGCTGGGATGATCAGTGCAGCAACCAACACAGGAATAGAGTAATAGCGACTGAAAAGCCCTGTGAACTGTCCCAAAAAGCCCAAGTGTGACCTTCCGACCGCCTTGATCAAGTACCGGTGTGATACGACAACATCAATTTTCTGAAGTTTTGCTTTTTTAACCCATAATTCGCTTGCAAAACTACTTACCAAAGCAACAAGTGCCAAAAACATTACGATGTCGAGTGACGAGTTTTTAAAGACGCCCATTCCAATTAAAAATAGTAAAAATATTACCATGTTGATCCCATTCCAATGGCTCAGGTACATTTTTTTTCTGTTAAAAGAAAATTTTCTTTCTAAAGTAGCCTCTGAAGACGCATACTCTGCCCTCCTTTTCAAAAAGGACCGCCAATGATTACGGTGTCGATGTGAAATCTTACCTTCCGGTAAATACCAACCTTTGTATCCCTTCTGTAACACTCGCCAGATCAAATCCACATCTTCGCCAAAGCGCATTTCTTCACTAAACCCATTCACTTGAAGAAATGCCTCTTTTCTGACAAGCGCATTGCAAGTGGGCACATAGGGGACCAGACTATTAGGTGCGATTTCGGCGCTGCTGTTGCCCATGTGCAGTGGAGAACGCACTTGTTCATAAACATCCAGTACATTCTCACATTCATAGGAATCCACACCCCCACCTACAATCCCAACATCGATGTTAGCAAAAGGCGCAATGAGCACAGATAACCAATTTTGCTTCACCACACAATCGCTGTCAGTAAATGCCAAAACGTCGCCCAATGCTAGATTGGCACCTATATTGCGACATTTGGACTGCCCGACATGATGCGTCATTTCAATCAATGTCACTGGATACTGCCGAATCACCTCCTTCGTCTCTCCGTCTGTGGAAAAATCATCGACTACAATAATTTCCATGCGATGGGGTGGGTAGTCACACGCGAATACAGATTCCAAACAGCTTTTGATTTCCTGCGGTCGGTTTCTGACGGGAATAACCACGGTGACGAAAGGGTATTCCTTGTCACTTGCAGTTGTTTGATACACACGTCTTAGAACACCCTTTTCCCGAAAAGATTCAAGAAATCGCAAAGACGAATCATCTTCCAAACGTAAAGATGACTCGCAGTATTTCAGCAATTGAAATGCAGTATGATTGATTCGAAATACCGCTAATGGATTTTTTGAAATTAGTAAACCACCATGTTCATCTTCCATTAAACTAATGCCCGAGTTTAATACATAAGACCAAGCATAGTTCATACCATACACCTCTTAACAAAACCCATTTTGAAGTAAAAATTGGAACGCCTTTTCTGCTAATTCTTCCGCGTCACCTTGAACCAACACACCCGTTTTTTGCTGCAATCCCCCTGAAACAATCGCACGAATACGATCAAGTGGATCCAATTCTGACGGTGGCGTGTAAATCGATTTCGAGACAGGCTTCTGTTGAGCCACATTGACTAAGCGATTGAGTGTGTTCCAGCTGGAAATGTCAATGGATGAAAGCCCTAAATCGAAAATTTCCACATGCTCAATTAATTTATCCATGACTGCCAAATAATTGTCCAGTGGTGCATAAGGCATGCCAGTAGCCGTTAGATCTACCGAAACCACCGCAGGTAATTGAACCAGTAGTTTTTCTCTCGATCCCTGCTCCAATCGACGAAAGGCAAGGATTGAATCTTGATTCAACAACTCTATATCTGCTGCCACATTGGTGACTTGGGTGAAATTCATCAGTTCGGCGAGCATCGCCGGTACCGTGCCACTTCCCAGATCTTCGGAACGAGCGCCACATAGCACGAGATCAGGTGCCGTATCACGTAACAATGCGGCTATCGTCACCCCCTTTTGATATGCGTCCGCATCTTCAAGGTTTTCATGCCAAATTCTAAAGATCCGATCTGCCCCAAGGGCATATACTTCTTTCAATAAAGAATCTGCTGACTCAGGTGCAATCGTAACCACAGAAATTGTTGCTTGATATTTATCTTTCAATCTCAAAGCCATTTCTAAGGCCGCAATACTACTTCCATCCATCCGATATTCCAACAGCACTTCATCAACTAACCCTGATGCCGGATTTATAATCGACGGAATATTTACATCTAAGCCCAATTTCATGCATACAACAATTTTCATACCATCACCATTTTTTTATTGGAATGTGTTTCAAGTCAATCGATAACTAACACCAAATCCACCTCGAGGATATCTCCAAGTAACAGCGCCTTGATCGCACATCACGTCACACGTACCACATTCAACACAGCCGTCATAAGCAAATCTGAGTTGTCCATCAATAATTCGGTAGCAGGTGGCAGGACAACCATACACACAAGCTTGGTGCGGGCATTTCGCACAA